>DCIC01000107.1:7171-9167 GCA_002315825.1 Bacteroidales bacterium UBA1736
GTCCGTTCTTTTGCAGGTCTTACCGACAGGGAGTATGATTATAATGAGACCGTCCTTCGTCAGTTTATAGAGTATAGCGGCAAGCCTGTCATTAGTCTTGAGTCAGCCACTGTGCATCCCTGTCAGGCTTTTGCCGATTTGATTACCATTGAGGAGCATAAGAGATCTGCAAGGCCCAAGGTGGTATTGAGCTGGGCTCCGCATCCCAAGGCTCTTCCGCAGGCAGTGCCCAACTCTTTCGCGCAGTGGATGAATGCTGCTGATGTGGATTTTGTCATAACTCATCCCGAAGGGTATGAGCTGGATCCTGCATTTGCCCTCAATGCGAGGGTGGAGTATGATCAGATGAAGGCTTTTGAAGGTGCTGACTTTGTGTATGCAAAGAACTGGAGCTGTCCGGGTGTGAGCAATCCTTCGGATTATGGCAAGATTTTGAGCAAGGATATGAGCTGGACGGTGGGCTCGCGTCAGATGGCTGTCACCAATGATGCCTTCTTTATGCACTGCCTGCCTGTCAGACGAAATATGATTGTCACTGATGAGGTGATAGATGCACCCACCAGTCTTGTGATACCTGAGGCTGCAAACCGTGTGGTTTCCGCTCAGGTGGTTATGAAACGCATTCTTGAGGATTTGAAATGAAAGACCTGCCTGCAATAAAAGTGTTCAAGATCGGTGGGAACGTTGTGGACGACGAGCCTTCTCTTGAGCGTTTCTGCAGGGATTTCGCTTCGTTGGACTGTCCTCGTGTCCTTGTGCACGGCGGAGGTGTGATGGCCAGTTCCATTCAGAAGAGTCTGGGCCAGACCCCTCAGAAGATCGAGGGTCGCAGGGTGACGGACCTTGACACACTCAAGGTGGTCACTATGGTCTATTCGGGGTGGTGCAACAAGCATATCACGGCGCTTCTTCAGGCCCGGGGCTGCAATGCCATAGGCCTTTCGGGATGTGACGCTTCTGTAGTCACTGCCCGCAGGAGAGCTCCCAGAACTTTGTCGGACGGCAAGACTGTGGTGGATTATGGGTATGTGGGGGATGTCAATCCCGAGTCCGTGAATGTACCTTTCATTATGAGTCTTCTGGAGGCGGGGATTGTCCCTGTGCTATGCGCTATCAATCACGACGGCAAGGGGCAGCTTCTCAATACCAATGCCGACACCATTGCTTCGAGCGTGGCTTCCGCTTTGAAGGCGGAGCTCGTGTGCTGCTTCGAATTGGACGGGGTCCTGCTGGATATCAATGACCCTTCTTCTGTGATTGAGCGGATTAGCGAAGCTGATTTTGAGGCAATGAAGTCCTCCGGGGCGATTGCGGACGGTATGATACCCAAGATTGAGAATTGTCTGTCCGCGCTCAGGTCCGGTGCGAGGAGTGCTGTGATAAAAAATGCCTCGCGCATTACTGATGGCAGTGGAACTTTGATTACAGTTTAGAATATGGAAAGAATCATCTCAGACTCCGTTCAACTGCTCCGAAAGATGGTCTCGGTGCCTTCAGTTTCTTTTGAAGAGAGCAATGTCTGCGATTTGATTCACTCGGTCCTCCTTTCCTGGGGGATTGACGCTGTGCGCGATGGCAACAATATCTACTCTTTCAATAAGTATTTTGATGCATCGAAGCCGACTCTTGCTTTAGATGCTCATATCGATACGGTGCCTGCGGGCGAGTCTTATACCCGTGATCCTTTTGACCCGGGCTGTGATGAGGATGTTGTTTACGGGCTCGGTGCAAATGATGACGGGGGCAGTGTAGTGTCAATGGCTGCCGCGTTCAGGTATTTTTATGAGCAGAATCTCCCGATCAATCTGCTGCTCACGCTCAGCTGCGAGGAGGAGAGGAGCGGGAGTCGCGGTGCCGCTCATCTGTATGGGGCCGACAGTCCGTTCAAGGACAGGATGCCCAAGTGGGTGATTGTGGGCGAGCCGACAGGGATGAAGGCTGCTACGAGCGAAAGGGGACTTCTGGTTCTGGACTGTACTGCTCACGGTGTGAGGGG
>DCIC01000019.1:0-441 GCA_002315825.1 Bacteroidales bacterium UBA1736
CCTTTCGGGACTTCATCCAGGGTATTGTCAATTATGATTGTGATGTGATGAAGACCGGAAGATACGGGGCCGAATACGTACTTGTGGGCTGTGTAGATGTTTGTCTGATGGCCTATGCTGTCGGCATCGAACCAAAAAGTACTCGGTTTGGTACGTTCCATCACCAGCATAAGTTTCTTTCCCGCCATCTCCTTCGGAATGACGATATCCTTTTCGTATGCCATTTTGCCCGTGAAAGAATATAATCTGGAAAGACGTGAGGTCTGAAGCGTGTCGGTGTTCTTCGTTCCAAGCCTGCTTTCATCCGTTGTGCCAGGGAGATAGCAATCTCCCAGTCCGGTTTTCCAGACTCCACTCAGCGAAAGTTGTGTCCTTTGTCCCCAAACCGCTATACAAAGCAGTAGGGCGGTGAATGTCAAAATCTTTCTTTTCATCGCCCTT
>DCIC01000019.1:611-1039 GCA_002315825.1 Bacteroidales bacterium UBA1736
AACTGTCCGATGAGGTAGGTTCCTACCCAAAGGGCAAGCCCTGCAACGGACATTGCGAGGCCACGCACTCTGTTGGGATACATCTCAGAAAGCAGCACAAATACTACTGCGCTCGTGGAAATGGCCTGACTGAATATGTAGAGCATAAAGAATACGAGAAGGAATATAGGGCTGAGACCGAGCCTTGACCCCATAAGGAAGTAGGCGCTGATAAGCAGCAGGCAGATAATCATATTGGTCACACCGAAGTAGATGAGTTTCTTCCTCCCGACCTTGTCAATGATGAATACTGCAATGACTGTGGTGAGCATATTCACTAGACCCACAAGCACGGTGGAGAATGATGAATCCTTGCTGGCAAGACCTGCATCGGCGAATATGTCGGGACCATAGTAGAGCACTGCGTTGACACCCATAAACTGCCCGAG
>DCIC01000019.1:1110-2513 GCA_002315825.1 Bacteroidales bacterium UBA1736
GTCTTCCACTCACTCTTGACTTCTCCTGATACGGAAGACTTTGTGAGCCGGTATTCTTCGTTTACACCTTCTTGGGTGGATTTGAGTCTTGCAAAGATTGCAAGGGCTCTATCGTCTTTACCCTTTACGATAAGCCAGCGTGGACTCTCGGGGATAAAGAACACGATTATGAAGAAGAATACAGTAACGAAGCTTTCGCTGCCGAGCATTCCTCTCCACATCTCGGAAGCGAGTATCTTCTGGAAGAAAGGGTTGGCGTATTCGGCTGTGGGCGCGCTGGCGAGAATGGCGAAATTGGCCAGATACGCCAAGAGAAGACCTACGGTGATTGCGAGCTGGTATAGGGCCACCATCGTTCCACGTATCTTTGCCGGAGATATCTCTGAAATATAGATAGGGGATACGATGCTTACGACTCCGATACCGATGCCTCCGATGATCCTATATATGACGAGGTCATTGAATCCTGTGCATAGGCAGCAGCCAATTGCTGAAACACTGAACAGTACGGCAGATATCAAAAGTGTCTTTTTTCTTCCTAAGAAGTCGCTCATCACTCCGGCAAATGCCACTCCGATAATAGAGCCTACCAGAGCGCAGCCTACATACCAGCCTTTGCTCATTTCGCTCAGACCGAACTGTGAACACACATCTGCGGTGGTCCCGGAAATGACGGCGGTATCATATCCGAACAGAATCCCTCCCAACGCCGCAACGAGGGACAGGAAAATTATATAACCTATTCTTGAGCTGTTGTCTTTCATATGCCGATGTTATTTGGATAGTTCTTTACAGAGCATTGTGCAGATTACGAGCATTCTGGGGATGTGGAAGGGGCCTTTGAAGAGATTGCCCTTTGCGCTCTGGGCAACTGTTCCGTCTCTGTGAAGGTATCCGTACCACTCTCCGAACTCTTTGTCCTTGAGGTGCTCGATGGCCCAGCTGTTGACTTCTTTGTGGAGTGAGATGTATTTTTCGTCCCCCGTATTTTTATAGGCGTAGAGGGCTGCGATGATGGTCTCGCACTGGGGCCACCAGAATTTCATATCCTGTGAATAGTCCTGGTGAGGGAAGCCCTTGCAGTCCTTGAAGTTGATGATGCCGCCGAATTGAGTGTCCCATCCCCATTTGTACTGCCATCCGAAGAGTTTCAGACCAAGCTCGATGTAGTGGGGCTCACCCAGGACTTCTCCTGCCTGCATCATAAACCAGGCGGTCTCTATGCCGTGTCCGGGGTTGATGGTGCGTCCTTCGCAAGTGTCAATGATGCTGCCGTCGGGATTGACGCTCTCAAGGATTGCCTCCACTTCGGGATGCATAAGATAGTTTTCTATCTCGTTGATTGAGAACTTTATCTGCTCGTCGAGCACGGGGTCATCCGATATCTGCTTGAGGACAAGTGC
>DCIC01000019.1:2590-3290 GCA_002315825.1 Bacteroidales bacterium UBA1736
GGAGGAAGAATTCCGGGAGTGTAGGTCATCCTCTGGATGTTTTTGAACATATCAACTGCCTTCTTTGCGTACTCCTTGTCTCCTGTGGCCTTGGAGTACTCTGCCATAGCGATGGATGCGAAGCAGTCTGAGAATACGTAGCGGCGCTTGCGAAGAGGCTTGCCTTCGGCAGTCACGGAGAAGAACAGCTGCCCGTCCGTGTCGATACAATGCTTTTCGATGAAATCTATGCAGGACTTTGAAGCTGCGAGCCACTCGGGATTTTTTTCTATGTTGTTGTATGCGAATGCGCAGACGTAGCCATAGCGTCCCTGGAACCATACGGACTTGCTGCCATCCATAAGTGTGCCGTCCCTGTCCACACAGGTGTAAACGCCGCCGTTTACTTTGTCAAGGCCATATTTCAGCCAGAAAGGCATAATGTTGTCCGTCAATTCTTTTTTGTACCAGTCGGAGCATTCTCTGAGGTAGTTTTTGATTTCAGTATCCATAATATGTGTTATTTTCAATATCACAAATATACTCATCTTTCCTGTTTTTTATGTAAGTTTGTAAAACTTATACGATGACTATGGCAGATATTGAAAAATACGGTCTTGATTTGCACTGCAATTTGATGCTTGAGGACTTTCTGGGGAAACAAACCATCCTCGAGAAGATTCAAGATGTTGCAATAGGCGCTCTTCGAAAGGCAGTCGCT
>DCIC01000047.1:0-5970 GCA_002315825.1 Bacteroidales bacterium UBA1736
TTGGCACTCCACCTTCAAACTCTGCACTCTCATAACCTGGGAACCTGAATCTTACAAACCACTCCTTGTAGAGGTTTTCTGCCATCTGTTCAAGAAGCTTGATTCTCTTCTGGTTGTTCTCAATCTGGAAGTCATATGCAGAGAGGATGGAGGCTATCTTTTGCTGGGTGTGGAGTGGTATATTAGGAACCCAATATTTCATAATGGCATTCTTGGTACCTCTGGGCATTTTTGTACCCTTGGCTGTAAGAGTGTCATAATTGAAGAAGTTATTATCACTCAATACATAATATAGGAACTTGCTGTCAATATTATTCTTGGGATGAACAACAAGAACATCATTGGAGCAACCTCCAACTTTGTCTGCATACCAAATCTTCTTGAAATAGGGTCTAATATTGGATAACAATATGTCACCAGCTGAATACTTTGACACTTTCTTTGCATCAGGAAGAGATGAAGCAGGACATACCCCTCCTCTTTCTGGAATCATATTTTCAGTTGAAATATAGTTTTCCTCTGAAATATGCCCCATTGAGATTCTTTCATCAGAGAAAGAACTCACATCTGAAAGAAGAACATACTCCATACCTTACTCTCCCCACAGTCCTTTAAGATTATCCCCAATCTCTTTCTCCAAGTCCTTAGCCTGTGCTGACAATGCCTCAAACTCACTGTGGAGCCTCTGCATCTCTGCCTTGAACTCATCAGCAGTCATACCATCATCCTCAATGACAACACCCACATATCTGCCTGCATTCAGGGAATAGTCCTGGTCTTTGATGCCATCCTCTCCTTCAAGTTTTGCCACCTTGCAGAGTCCAATCACATCCTGATATTTCCCTTCTGGGAACCTTTCCATCAGCCAATCAATCTGCTCCTGCTGACCTTTGGCCTTATATTCTGCAATCAAGTCCTGAAATGCCTGTGTGTCACCATTGTAAAGGGAGGTGATGATACCAAGATTCTTTATCTGTTCATCACTGAACTTCCTGTGTGCTCTGTCAACCTGGGTGAAGACATTCCTTGCATCTATGAACAGGATTTCATCCTTCTTTGCAGTCTGGGCTTTCTTCTTGTCAAAGAACCAGAGGGTAGCAGGAAGGGTAACAGAAGTGAACATATTTGAAGGGAGAGTCACCATCTGGCTGATGATGCCATCCTCAATCATCTTCTTCCTGATTTCATATTCAGAGCTACCAGCATCACTTGCTGAGTTGGCCATTACAAGACCAGCCTTGCCATTCTCATTGAGGGCAGTTGCAAAATATCCAATCCAGAGGTAGTTTGCATTGGGAACTGTCTCCTTCTTGTCCCCATCCTTCTTACCTGCCTTGGACTTGTTTCTTGGGACACCATAGGTATTGAACCTTGCATCATCCTTCACCCTCTCAACAGACACCTCATCCACATTGAAGGGAGGATTTGCCATCACATAGTCAAACTGGCCAAAGGCATTGTAGGGGTCTGAATAGAATGAATTGGCTTCTGTAATCTCACCTCTGACATTGTTCAGGAGGAGGTTCATCTTTGCAATTTTGACTGTATCAGGTTCCTTCTCTACACCAAAGCACCTGAACTTCATCATATCTGCATTGGAGGCATTGTGCCTGTGCATATACCTTGCAGCCTGGACAAACATACCACCAGAACCACAGGCTGGGTCAAGGAACTTTTTGTCACCAGTCTCTGGGTTGAGCACCTGAACCATATACCTTACCACTGATGCAGGGGTATAGAATGCACCACCATCCTGACCTTCTTTCAGTGCAAAGTTGCCAAGGAAGTATTCATAGATTTCACCAAAAAGGTCAATCTCAATATCCTCTGGGATGTCCTTGAACACCCTGATAATCTTGGAGAGAAGGTCTGGCTCTTCATCAGGGACAAGCTGTGCAAACACATCCTTGGGAAGGACACCTTCAAGCCTTGGATTCTCCTTCTCAATCTCCTCCATTGCCTTCTTCACAAGTGTAGCCTTTGCAGAGGTATCAGGAGCTTCATTTATGGAGTCAAAGTATGCACACTCTGGAAGGAAGAATCCAATCTTCTCAACAGAGATTTCCTTGATGGTCTTTTCCCTTCTTCCTCCCTTCAAAGAATTGTACTCTGAAAGGATTTCATCTTTATGCTGTTTGAAAAGGACATCTGCATATCTCAAAAACACAAGACCCAATATTGGCTGTCCAAATTTGTTGGCCGCCAAATGGGCACCCTGCCTGAGGAGGTCTGCACTATGCCACAGATTATCCTTCAACTGTTTTAGTTGTAAGTCTGTCATTATTTATGAATAATAATTCTTGCTGTAAATGGTAAAGTTACAGATTTTTATCTGCATCAGCAACTTTATATGACCAACACTATGTTAAAACAACATAAAAGGATGTTGACGAAACATTTCGCCAACATCCACATAGGGTAATGTTTGTAGATTAAAAACTATGATTATGATTTTGAGTTTACATCACCCTTATCAGTTTTCCTTTATGTCTTATCTTATTCAGTATGAATCTGCAAATAAATCACAAATAATACCCCCTTTAGAAAGGATAAATCATCATCCTCAATGAGCTCGCTGCACTATTGTGCTAAATTTTCTTCGATGTATTTCCGGATATCCTCCTTCAGTTTCCCGGAGTCCTCTGTCTCCAGTATTTCAATTTTGTCGGCAAGTCCCAGATAGAACCTGCGAACTGCACCCAAGTTATGCAGTTGAGTGTCAAGTATCCATTTCCCGTCATCAGTAGGATAGAGTTCTTCTTCGGGCAGGTTCTTCGCATTGGAGTACTCCTCCAATAAATAATTCCTCGCTCCGACCTCCATCTTGAGTCTTATGTGGAATGACTCTTCTTCTATCCACCTGAAGACATCCGCCTGCTTGGGTTTGAAGTCATGTGGATAATCCGGATTGGGCACATCCGTATCTATGGACGTGATTCGGGAAAGACGGAACTGCTTCTCGCTGTGAGATTCCAGGTCGTAGCACAGTATGCTCTCATCATTGTAGAATAGATTAACCGGTACGACCAGACGGTCACGTACGTCTCCGCTGTTGCTACTGTGATACCCTCTCAGGATGACCTTCCGTTTTTGGTCGCACGCCTGCTGGAGTGTCACGATGAACCCCACCTCCTTACTCAGGCTCTTCTGCTCCATGAGCCTGCGTTCCTTGGATACGCGGGACATCGGGATAGTCCTGTTTCCGTCTCTTGTGAAAGCCTGTCCAATGGTGTGGGTCTCATCATCGTACAGGTAAGCAATCTCATACCTGCAGGCCGGTACGGTGAATTTGATGGCATCGTTGTCTTCAGTCGCTTCGATCCTGATTGTATCCGCTATCGATTTCTTGAAGTACAGTTCCTTCTCGGAATTGAGGAAGAGGACATAATGGTCAAGGCAATCGGGTTTCACTACGAAGTGGCCGAGTTGCTTTGACCTGATGCTACATACGGTGGAGAAGTTCTCCTCAAACCACTTCATATCTCCCTTAAGCCCATAATCCTCGGAGATGATAGGGTCACCGGTTTTGTCGTTGACGCCAAGGTATAGCGTGCCTCCGTCGCTGTTCAGGAAGCCGCAGACCGCTTCGAATACCTGCCCTCGTCCCTGATAGTTCAGATCCGGTCCTTTGCCGTCGTTGCGCATTACATACGAAGACTTGAACTCAAGATGATGTCCCTCTCCAGTGCCGTACTTGCCCAAGACTACCTCGTCAAGGAGACGGAAATGGTCCGATACGCCTGCCAATTCGCAGATCTTCCTGCGGACATCATCCCTGTTGGCCTTGATTTCATCCTGGAATCTCTCCGAGATGCCCATTGCAAGTATCAGCGATGCAATCTTTCCGCTGACGCAGTCAGAGGGGCTGCCTTGGGCGATGGAAGACAGCTCGGAAATGCTGTTCGGCGAGTCAAACAGCATAAGGCAGGCAATGACGCGTCCCTGCTCCCCGGTCCATCGCTCATTTCCGGGCAGGTATCTTATTGAGTTACCCTGTGCAAAAGCAATCAGCCTGACGAGATAATCGGTGTACCTTCTTGCTGCAGTATAGCCTTCAGTGTCGCCTATGGCATTTGCAAGAAACGAAGCGGCAAGGGCTGTCTTGTATCTTTCGAGAGATTTTTTCCCGGAAAGGCTATGGAACAGGATTCTTGAAAGGGAGCGTATGGTTTCCCTCTTCGGAGTATTCTCGTTCTTGCGGAGGTTCTCCTTTGCGCGGATATTACTGAGCACCGTACCGGTGTCCTTGACGAATGAAGAGAGTACGGACTCTTCCTCGAAGCGATAGTGCACCTCATCGTATCCGTACCTCGGCGGGGTGATGTTGATATATATTCCGCCATTCCTTGTTTGAATGTTCTGAATGGTAAGGATCGCGGTATCACCGACCTTTATGTTTTCAATAGGCAATGATATCCCTATGTAGCCACGGGATGTCATCCAATTGATTCTTCCTATATCATTACGGATATCAATGGCTTTCGCTTCAAAGACAATGTTGTTTTTGAAGTCTTCATTAGCGAGATTCTTTGCGAATGAGTAATAAGAGTCCTTTATTGAGAACAGGGGACTGCTGCCGGTCTCCAATACCTTCGCGTCTATGAAACAATCCCCGTCAAAGATATAAGGTATGAGATCTTCGGTGAAGGCGCCTTTTATGAGTTCCTCATTGGCGATTGTCCCGACAGGGGTGTCCTTTGCGTCAAGCGCCCGGACTTTGATGGTCTGATATCCCTCTTCGTCTTCAGTGATATCTTCGATTTTCAGGCATACGGTATCACCCTCCCCGAGGTCTTTCTTACTGGTCGGGATACAGCTTTTCCCGCTTTCTGCCTGTGTATTTGCAAAGTTATCGGCAAATATGCCGAGCTTTACGGCGTCATTCTGTTCGGATGACTTGAGCCTCTCGTCGCGGGAATTTCTTGTAAGGATTTCTACGGCACCGTCACAAAGAGTGAAGGCGGCAGCTCCGTTGTCGCTGACCAGCGACGACGCTATTCTGAGTTTCTCATCGCGCAATGTAACGGATCCTTTCCCGATGAATGAAATCGCATCCAAGGCTGGGCCCCCGAACACGGCTTCCGTCGCAAGCTGATAGGCTATGAGGTCCAGGGAGAGCGCGGATCTGGCATTACCCCAGGAATATCCAAGTGATGTGCACCCCCGGGACAGGCACTTTATCGCCACGGTTGCCAGGTCATGCTGGCTGTGGGAAAAGAATGACGCAAATTCAATGAACAGAAGCATTGTGGCGCTTAGGTCCTTGTAGGATCTGGTGCTCAACTGGATATGCATCAGCGCAGCCATAATCTTCCCATGAATGGTAATCTTGCTCTCATCTGCTTCCGATAACGAGTCGGATATGTCGCACAAGCGCTTACCTTCCGGGAGAAAATCGTGTATTACTTTATTGAGATATGCGATGAGGGACAGCGAGGGAACATCCTTGCTTGAAAATGCTGTATGGATAGCGGATATGAACTCTCCGGAATTCTCAAGGGTTATTCTTTCATATTGTTCTTTGATCTGTTTCAGTGTCATAACCGTTTTGTCATATTTTACTGGATAGGAAGGCCATAGCTCCCTTCCTGTTCACAAATAGAAGCTCATCCCAACTGACAGAATAGTAAGAAGCCACGGCGTCTCCAATCTTGCGGAAGGTCTGGATGTCCTTTTCGCTGTCGCACCATACGGTTATTACTGTTCTGCCTCCGAATCCCTCCATCTTTGGATAGATACGTCCAGTCGTGTGTCTGTGGCGGACATCCTTTGTCAGCTCGGAAACGTCAATTCCCAGCTGAGAGGCCAGAATCGGGGCGTATTTCTTGTGCCCGCAGTGTATAGGCGCAATGTAAACCGCCCCATCATACATAAAGAAGGGGAATCCGTACATGCTGGCTCGGAATCGCTCCCCGTTGTTTTCTATGTAATCGGGACATCCGCTAGGTGTCAAGGATGGAGTTCTCTTGT
>DCIC01000047.1:6103-8446 GCA_002315825.1 Bacteroidales bacterium UBA1736
TTCCACTTTTATGGCGCCGTGAAGAAGAGATGCTTATGTCTATTGATAATATGAGTCAACTTTAAAAAGTAAGTATTTTTAGTCTCGCAAAGGGTGAGCCAGTTTCATTTGTTCCTTGAGTTTGAGCATTTCAGGAAAATACTTCTCTACAATTTTCATAAACATTTGATACATATTGTCGAACTTGTCTCTGGTTATAATACCGGGATGAGAAGAATCATTTCTCAGATTACAAAAAGGAGTCATAAGAGTTAAGTATTCTTTATTCCCAAAACATTTAATTTCATTATCCAAGGCGTCACGCTTCAAAAGATTTCGAAGAATACAGTTTGTCTCACCGATTTGCAGTAATCTCACAGAGTACGTATCTCCGTAAATCAGCTTGAATTTTTTGTTGAGAAGTATTCTCTTATTCCGGGTTTCAAAGGGAACTGGACCTTTTGTCGGATCATAGATTCTAAAATATTCCGGCATAGGTATTCCGTTCTTTTGTCTCAGGAACTGTATTATTGATGCATTCATTTCGTCTTCTATGATTTGGCCTAAGTACAAGCCGAGAGGGGACAAATCTGTTGTGAAGCCATTCTCGATGTCATCAGCCCGTTCTGGAGGATAATTGCGGTATATGTTTTCTGCCGGAAGAAGAAACGGAACCAAATGGTTATACTGACGTATCGCTTCGACGGAATTTTTCTCATACTTAGTACGAAGCGAGTAAACAGAACCTTCAAGTTGATATTGTTGAATAGCCTTTGGCCATGACCGTCTGTCCTGGAATTGATTAGATGCGTCCTCTCCCATTTGGAAAGACATAGTATTAGAACCTGTTGACCATCCGTTGAATTGTGTATGTCGACGAAAAAGATTATCTACCGAACTTATCGATTCTCTTGATAGCGAAGACACTTTTTTGCATACAACATACTCAGATAAATAGTCGGAGTATCTGGTCAGAGCGCGGAGAGTATTATCTTCACTTCCTTGATTTCTAGCGAGATCCAAATCCGACTTGAGTTCGGAAAGGGTTCTCATGACCCACTGTCTGGCTTCGTTTTTCTGTGACTCTAACGCTATGTTGCGGAATCGTGCGTCAGGTCTTAAAAGGCTACAATCAATGCCCCTTCCATTGATAGACCTTATAGCAAGCAAATCGGTAATGTTTCTTGCTAAAGACTTGCCATCCTCTGTGGCCATATCGTATGGTTGTCCTATCTTCTTTAGAAAAGTTATGAAGTCATTATTAAAACCAGAGTCCATGTTCTCATATTGGGAGCCAGATAGAGCGGAGCTTATCTCTTCCATCTGATTTACTATAAGATCATGGTCAGTAGGTAGGACAATATACTTGTTGGACAAAAGGTCTGTCGTTAAAACCAATGCCGGACAGTCTGGTAAATTTAAGCGTTTCCTCAATAACCTGACAAAATCTTCATCCTCGCAATTTTCTCCACAGATAAAACTTTTTCTTAGTTCCATCCAATCATAATTGTTTCTGGCCCAGTTTTCGGTAGGATTAAGAAAAGTAATAAACGCAAAATTTTCGCCGGTTTTCTTATGTAATGCTTCAAATTTACGCTTCATCAGATTAATAAAAGCGTCATCATCTGTACTATGCACCACTAAACTGACTACTTTATATTTAGAGAAGATATTGTTGACGCGGCTTCCATCTGAGCATAAACTAGCTAGGTGCTGAAATCTTGAAAGAGGATATCCCATATTATAAAAGAAGAGAGAACTACTTTAGTATCCTTGTTGGTTTCTTTCTCCAACAGGATGTAAATTTACCTTTTTTTTATCGTTTCCCAAAATCTTTCCGCCCCAAGGTTGACTTTAGCCTCGAGGGCAAATTCATACATTCCAGCCTTCTTTGACGGAAAGGTCTGATTATTCCGGATCACGTATCACGCTCAGACCGTTACCGATAGGGTCCACGATGATCTGAGGATGGATATTGTCCTTGAGGTACTCGACGTGACTGATGATGCCGACCTTCTTTCCGACAACCTTCTTGAGTGAAGCCAGTGTCTCATACACGCCCTCGAGACACTTGGGACTCAGTGTTCCGAATCCTTCATCAATGAAGATGGTGTCGGAGCTGAAATCGCTGCTGTTGAAGCTGCTCAGGCCGAGGGCCAGTGCGAGCGATGCCATGAAGCCTTCACCACCGCTGAGGGTGTTGGCAGGTCTCGGAGCCTCGTCCTGCTGCTTGTCCTTCATCAGGACAACCAGTGAGCCTTCCTGACGCATCAGCTCGTAACGGTCGGTGAACTGGCTGAGATAGAAGTTGGCGTTCTCAAGAAGGACACCGAGCAGGTGACTCTGGGCAATCTTCTTGAAGAG
>DCIC01000075.1 GCA_002315825.1 Bacteroidales bacterium UBA1736
CCTTTCATCTTTATATCGCTATGAAAAAACTATATTTCGAGTTTGTAACCTGAGCGATAATCGTACTGGAGATACTTGCTTGCCTCAGGATCATCGACAAACTTCTGAACGATAGGATTCCATTTGAGAGGACGATTAATATCAAGAGCGATGATACCAAGGTTGCATACTGTACAAGATGAGTGACCGATCTCAACAGGAACGTTAGGATCGATGCGTGAACGGATAGAATTGATGAAAGTCTGGTGGTGACTTGCATTGATCTCATAAGGAGTACCGTCCTCATTCCTGTTCTTCTTTATCTCCCAGGCAGGATCCGAGCACTTGTATTCACCACGGCAAACCTGAATCCAACCCTTCTCACCGAAGAACTTGACACCGGCCTTCTTGCCGTCAAACTTCTCCTCTGTCATAACGATACCGTTATCATACTTGAATGTGAGCTCATTGTACTGGCCCCATCCGCCGGGGATAATCTCAGAAGGTCCATAGAGGTCCTTACCGATACCCCACTGAGCGATATCAAACATATGAGCACCCCAGTCAGTCATAAGACCGCCACCGGACACCTTGTACCATCTCCAAGCACCCCAAAGAGTCTCCTTGTCCTGTTCGGGAGTAACGATAGGATCAAGATCGGAGTGATAGTAAACACTCTCGGGAAGAGGTCCGAGCCACTTGTCCCAGTTAAGACCTGCAGGCACCTCCATATGAGGAAGCTTGCAAGGTGCAGGACCTGCATTGTCAACACATACATTATTACGTCCCACATATACTCTTACGCTCTCAACCTTTCCAAGAACGCCCTCGCGGACCATATTGGCAGCGTGAATGAACTCCTCGCTTGATCTCTGGTGGCTGCCGACCTGCATAATACGATTGTATTTGCGGACTGCTTTCTGAAGCATCTGACCTTCATAGATAGTGAGAGTGAGAGGCTTCTCAAGATAGATATCCTTTCCGGCCTTGCAGGCAGCAATAGCGATAAGTGCATGCCAGTGGTCAGGAGTAGCGATAACTACAGCATCCACATCCTTGCGCGCAAGAACATCCTCGTAATCCTCATAAACATCAACCTTAACCTTCTTCTCACCTTTCTCTTTGTAAAAATCCGTAACTCTCTTCACAAAACGGTCTCTCTTGACATCATAGACGTCACAACCGGCTACTACTCTTACGCCATCAATCTTAATGAAGCTGCTGAGCAAATACATTGCCTGCTGACCAAGACCGATGAAAGCAAGATTAATATTATTGTTTTTCGATACTGCGGGAGCCGCTGAAGCAAAAGGGAGATTGCTCGCATTAGCTATTCCCGAAGGAATCATTGCGCCAGCCACGCCAACTGCTGACAATTTAAGGAAATCTCGGCGTGCGATTTTTTGTGACATAATGGTTAATTTTGGTTATTAGGTAATTTATTTTCCAACTTTTTGCGAAGTTCGTGGGACAGAGAAAGAGGCTGAGCGCTGTCAGAGCGGTCAAGCCACTCAGCAGCCAAAGCATATTCACCCAGCATATAACATCCTACAGCAATATTATATGAAGCGCACGAACGCTGAACCGCTGATTTTCTATTCAGCTCTGTCATCCAGGTATCAATGGCCCTGTTCCAGTCAAAAGCCTCAGCGCTCCCAATAGCATTTATCCAGCCGTTATCCATATTATCGAAATACACCAGACTGAAGGTCTGTTTTTCCCACTTGATTATGAACGTCTTGGAAAAATCAAATCCAAGATACTGAGCATCGGATCCAAATAGAGTCAAATCATCAGACAGGAAAGCCGCAGTGGCATTTTTCGTGAATTTATGGACCTGAAATGTTTTTCCCATAGAATCCAACACATAAATCCTTGCTTTTCTCTCCCGTGGAGTATCCACAAAAATCAGAACATCAGTATTGGTCTTAAGAAGCATATCAACAAGAACACTCTGATCAGAATAATCCACACCCGGATCGGGAACCATACTGAACATCTCGACTGTCTTTTCCCCATCAAAGAACTCTGCCTCTATGCCCTGAGCAAGTCCGTCAGCAAAACAGGCATTGAAAGTAGAATCCATCACGCTCTGCGGGGTAAGATACAGTATGGAAACCGTCTTGCCGCTGATATCCACACCGCTGGGATTATCCTGCTTAGCCTCGACCAGCATAGTATATGCCTGAGGAGTACAGGCACACAATAAAAACATCAACATCAATGGAACAATCTGTCTCATATCAATTCCGCTATTAAATCATATTCATCGGCGCCTTGAATCCGCACTTCCACAAATGTTCCCAAAAGAGAAGTGGGATTGGCTCCATCATATTTAACAAGAATCTCGCCATCCACATCGGGACTTTCATATTGACTGCGGCAGACAAGTATTCCATCACTGTACGCATCCACAATCACCTTCTCCACCGCACCGACTCTACTCTCATTGAACCCCAGTGAAATCTCCTTCTGCAGACTCATCAAAGCATCAAACCTGTCGGCCTTTACACTCTGGGGGACATCATCCTGATAATGAACTGCCCCATAGGTATCCTCCTCTTCTGAATATGTGAACGCCCCCAGCCTTTCAAAACGCTCTTCCTTTACGAAATCAACCAACTCATCAAAATCCTCTTCCCCCTCTCCGGGATGACCTACAATCAACGTAGTCCTGAGCACAACTCCAGGTACGCGATGTCTGAGCCTCGTAATCAGTTCTCTAGTCCATTCTCCGTCGACATTTCGCCTCATCATTTTCAGAACCTTGTCGGAAATGTGCTGCAGAGGGATGTCAAGGTATTTGCACACCTTGGGATTATGGGCCATCTCATCCAGAACATCCTCCGGAAAATCAGCGGGATAAGAATAGTGAATCCTTATCCATTCTATCTTTTCCAGCTTTGAAAGAGCCCTGATCAACTCAGCAAGGGCTCTGTGTCCATACAGATCCAGCCCATAATAGGTAGTGTCTTGAGCTATGAGAATAAGCTCCTTAATGCCTTTGGAGGCCAGAAATTCGGCTTCCTTCACAAGAGCGTCGATAGGGACAGACCTGTGAGGTCCACGGATCAACGGTATGGCACAATAAGCACATCTGCGGTCGCACCCTTCGGAAATTTTGAGATAGGCACTTCCGGGCAGAGACTCTTCCATATACCGTACGCAATCCCTGTCTGGTGCAGGCTGTACTCCAAGGGCTTTGACCACAGCAGAAATATCCCTTGCTCCATACCACTCATCCACCTCAGGAATCAAAGCGGGCATCTGCTCTGAATAGCGTTGGGAAAGACATCCGAACACTATCAGACGTCCTATCTCTCCCCTCTTCTTCTTCTCCACAGCCTCAAGAATAGCATCAATGGACTCTTGTTTGGCGTCCCCTATAAATCCACAGGTATTCAGCAGAAGACAGTCCACAAACGTGCTGTCATCTCCTTGTGGGACGACTTCATAGAATCCTGACAGCTGTGAAAGAATATGCTCGGTGTCAACCGTATTCTTCGAGCAACCCAGGGTAATTGCCCTGATTCTTTTCATTTATGCTTCTTCAGCGGCCGGTTCTGTATTCTCTTCAGGCTCCTGCGGAGTTTCAAAATCAAGGGACGCAAACTGAACAAGGTCATTATACCAGTCAGCGACCTTCTTCATATGGGACACATAGAATCTGTCCCTGTCATAGTCAGGTATTGCCTGCTCAAAGAGAGACTTCAACTCGGCGTCACTGTTCTTGGCTGCAGGAGCGAGTTTGTCGCCAAGCACCTTCTGCATAGATACGAACACCTCATTGAGCTTTATCTCTCCTTCTGAAGTAAATATCGAAATATCGGCCAGAGTTGTTATGCGGCTGTGAAGATCAATCATAGTTTTCTTCCCGTCAGCCAATGACTCGGCGATTGCGCCGTTTCTTGCCTGTGAAAGATACCGATAAAGGCCGTGATGTCCCGATACAGAAAGTATTTTTCCTAAATCTGTTTTCATAATCGTTTAAATATATTTGTTAATCAATTCATTTACTTTTGATTGAAGAGCCTTGAGGTCTGAAGAGTTGTCGATGACATAGTCGGCCTCGCCTTCCTGATAATTCTGGGTCTTCACCCTTTGCATAACCTCACTCTCGGATGCGTTGTCACGAGCCTCAACCCTCTTGAGCCTCTCCTGCAGAGGTGAGCTGACAAGTACGCGGGCATCGAACAAATCCGAGAACAAAGGATTATCCATCGCCACGGCAGACTCCATTGCCACCAAATCCTGCTCAATACCGCATCTCCATACAATAAAATCTTCCTTCACAACAGGATAGACAATATCTTCAAGTATCTTCTTTTTTTGAGGATCGGAAAAAATCACTGAAGACAATTTCTTTCTGTCCAGCTTTCCGGCTTCATCCCTGATAGACTCTCCGAAGGCCTCCTCTATACTGTCAAGCAATGAAGGCTCTTCGTCATACAACTCCTTTGTACGCTTGTCTGAATCATATACCGGGTAACCCTTGGCCCGGAGATAATCACATACGATGGTCTTCCCGCTACCTATTCCGCCAGTTATCAACAATGTCTTCATACTGTCATTTCTTTTCTTCGAAACAATCAATTATCTCGGGAGACATTGAGTAATCAATAACTCCCGCAGGCAGACCATCCACAACAGGAATGCAACGGCCATCCAATGATTTTTTGAAATCTTCGTAGTCAATGTACAGAGCGGCTGTCTTCAAAGGGTCCGCAACCAGTGGAAAAATACAACGGAATGCCACATCCACAGAAGAAGGAAACACTGATACCGTCAAGCCTGCAGGGGCATTTCTGGTCTCAATCTTCATCTGCGTCTTGATTTCCACATATCGGGACACTTCCAAAGAATACTCTACCTCCTTCTGAGAAAGTCTGACACCGGTAGGGCATTTTAGAGATATCACTCCGTGTATACTGTTCTTGACGTTGTCATACATTATCATATCCGTCTCAACCGATTCGATATTGGCCAGAATACCGGGATCACCGAAGATCTCAACCGAATCCGGGCTCATTTGAATCTTTCCCGACGGCATATATTGGGGACGGTATGTAATAAGCTGGGATGGAAGGACCGGGACTTTCTTGGAGTTTTCCTCCTTGAACCTGAACTGCACCGACTTTGTCACAAATGACTCCAACCTGGCATCTTCCCCAAAGATAGGTCGGACATAAGAAGTCAGTGCATCCTGTCCGATTGTGAAGACATCCCCACCCTGATACACCAGATCAGATACATCAAAGAACACAGGAACAGGGTTCTGTTCGGAGATGCTGCGTATTCTGAAAATCTGGTATCCCGACAAATTACATCTTGCCGCTATGGAAACTTCCGATTCCGACAACTCGCTTCTTCCGGGAATATTGCTCCGGGCTATTACAGGCACGCTGACAATATCCGAATACTCCAAGGAAAGGCTATGGATAAACCATATGACACAAGCACACAGGAGAGAAATGAGAAAAGCTCTCATATCTCTCCTTTTTACATTGAAAAAGTTCAGAAACTTATGATAATATTCCTTAAGCATTAGGAGTATAATCCTTCTGAATGGCCGTCTTGCTCATTTTAAGCTTAACGTCTCCATCCACCTTTACAAGGACTGTATCCTCCTTGATTTCATCAATAGTCCCGTAGATGCCGCCAACAGTGACAATCTTGTCACCCTTCTTGAGTTCATTGCGGAACTTCTCCATTTCTTTCTGCTGTTTACGTTGAGGACGGATCATAAAGAGCCACATAATGCCGAAAAGCAGTACAATCATAATCCAGAAACCGGCTCCCGATGCGCCGGTCTGAGCAGGTGCTGCCTGAAGAGGCAGAATTGAAAGGAAATTCATAATCAGTGTTTATTAATGTTATTCTTAATCAATTTATCCAAAATACCATTCACAAAAGAACGGCTTTTGGGCGTGCAATAGAACTTTGAAATCTCCACATACTCGTTGATGGTCACCTTTGAGGGGATATCAGCAAATCTTGCGGCTTCAGCAAGACCTGTAATGATAAGAGCAAGGTCAGTAATAAAGAGCCTGTCTCTGTCCCACCCGGATGCAGACTCGGCAATCATCTGATAATACTTGTCATAGCCAAGGAATGCTGCCTCAAGAAGATCGGAGCTGAAATTGTCGTTGACCTGATACAGTGAAGGCAGGCTCCATCTTTTCCCTGCCGCAAAGTCGGACATTGTATGGCAGCAATAAGTCAAGGAATAAGGAAGATCATCGTTCCAATATATGGACATATCCTCAAGTATCGTCTCAAGTTCCTCATTGTCAACGAACTCCCTCTCAAATATCTTAATGAAAAGCTCAGCATCCCGAACAACGGAACTCTCAGAGGAGGCCATATATGACAGGAAGTAATCCCGGCCCCTAACGGTCTCATACAGATGTCTCATAAAGGCATCATATGGCTCCCAGTTTAATTTCTTCTTTGATATTATCTTCTGGAAATCAGGATCCTCTCCCAGAAGCTTTGCGATAGAATTGTTGACAAACTTAAGATTGGGATTCTTCTCCTCCTCGGTAGGGTTAAACTTGAGCCTGGCCGCCTCTATTCGCTCTCGTGCCTCATTAGTCAATGGCACAATGACAGAAAGCATAAACAAGTACAAATCTCTGGTCGACTCACACGAAATCTTCAACTGAGAAAAGGCCTCTTTCAAGTCCATGGACTGATTCTGAGCATAGCTGTATATCACCTTGAAAGCCTTAATTCTGAGAATTCTCCTGTTAAGCATAATTTCAAACAAAAATTTATGCAAAGATAATAGAGAATCAATAAAAAATTATATTTTTGTGCATAAATGCTTAAATAAAAAACAATGTACAAAGAGGATTACGGAAGGTCTCGCGGAGCTGAAAAAGCTGCTGATGATGTGTTCTCAAAGCCCGTACGGGCCGGAAAAAGGACTTATTTCTTTGATGTAAAATCAACCAGAGGAAACAACGATTTCTACCTGACTATCACTGAAAGTAAAAGACGTACCGAGCAGGACGGAAGTTTCAGCTTCGACAAGCACAAAATTTTCCTGTACAAGGAGGATTTCGAGAAATTCCAGCAGGGACTCGCTGATGTCATCGAGTATGTTAAGAACAATTGCTTCAACGGTGAGATTCCTGTCCGCGAAGAAGACTACGATCAGGACGTAAAGTTCGAAGATCTTTAAAAAGACGGGGTGCCATAATCAGTTAGCACTCCCCTTCGGACAAATAGGAGTACGGTATATGTGATTGCGGGAGCTTTGGCTCCCGAAAAGGGAGGGGACCCACGAAGTGGGGAGGACTCCCGCA
>DCIC01000042.1:0-2198 GCA_002315825.1 Bacteroidales bacterium UBA1736
GGAAGACTCTCCGCTCCTGTCATACCTGTCTCCTCATCGTAAGTGGCAAGGACCTCGATAGGACCGTGCTTGATGGTCTTGTCCTCAAGGACAGCAAGGCCGAGGGCGAGGCCGATTCCGTTGTCAGCGCCCAGGGTGGTACCCTTGGCACATACCCAATCCCCCTTTACCTCGGTTTCAATAGGATCAGTGAGAAAATCGTGCTCGACGTCCGAATTCTTCTGAGGGACCATATCCATATGCCCCTGGAAAATAACCCCACGGCGATTCTCATATCCGGGTGTAGCCGGGACAGAAATGATGATATTGCCTGTAGGATCCTTGATAGTGTCGAAACCACGTGATTTGCCCCATTCATACAAATACGCCTCCACCTTCTCTTCGTGCTTTGAGGGACGGGGAATACGTGTCAACTCATAAAAATTCTGCCAAACGAGCTTTGGCTCCAAATCTTTGATTGTCATAGTGATATATTAATTATTCAGTTAATTTGCGGGATATACGGCCTCTACACCCATCTGATAAACCGGGATCCTTGACTGGACAAGGACCTTGGTGCCGTCCATAAGTTTTATGCTGCATACGGCTGGAATTCTGTATCTGATAGCCTGTCTATCCCTGGATGCAGCCTGAGCGGGAACAGCCTCAGGATTGACTTCGAGAATGTAAGGCTTGCCGGTGGCATCGTCAGAAGACACCAGACCTCCGGTCTCAGAAGCGCGGAAAGCAATGTACATATTTGTTCCGGCCTCGGGAACCACGTCAAAAGTACCGGTCTGAGGCTGATAATCACTATAGCCCATAAATAGTGACAGATACTCCTTCTCAAGATTCATTATCTCGTTGATTACAGCAGACATAGCCTCTCCGCTATATGTAGCGTCCGTGTCACCGGTAACTATCGCAACTCGTGTATTCCGCAGGTTGATGAGCATTTCCGCAGCCTCTCTCGCCTTATCCTCAAGAGACTTTGCAACTACCATATTCTGCTGAACTGAAACTTTGTTGTATGCCGACTGCTCTCTGACATTCTTATAGAGGACTGTTGACTCGGATGTAAGATTGGAGCTTACTCCCTTATCCGAAAAATCAGCCTTGGAAACTGCCGGGAAACGCCAGATGCTCTCCTGCCCGAAATTGCCGTCAGAGACCGAAACAAGTCCCTGAGTGCTCAACTTGAGGAAGGAATCCATCCCGCCACCCTTTGAAGAGAACGAAGTCGTATATCTGGCACTCTGATCTGCCTCAACACAAGGAGTAAGCTTGATAGAGCTGATATGACATATATTCTCATCCTGCTGACGAGCCTCAGTACCCAAATATTTCTGGGCGTACTTGGCATAAGGTCCGGCATAAAATTTCTCAAGTGTGGCTTCAACCTCAAAATGAAGAGTAGTCTTGGGTAAAGCATAGGATACTGCACTCTCCTGTGCGGATGCCTGAAGGCCGATGGCCAGAGCCAGCGCAATAATTGTAATTCTTTTCATACGTAAATAATTGTTTTGTAGATACGGCACTGCGTCTCAGTTATACAACGCCCGCCAATCTTCGCAAAAATAATAAATTTTGTTGAATGAAGAGCACTGTCAGAATTGTGCCGCGTGAATTAAGAAGTTGTATTGAAATAATTGCTCTTGTTTGTTATGAATCTTTTTCAGTCTTCTGATTCCGTCATTCAGTCACGTAGCTACGGCTACGCTCCTTCATTCCGGAACCACAATCCAAGAAAAATCTTCTTATAACAAATTTCGGCAACCATTTCAATACAACTTCTAAAAATGTTATATTTGCGAAACTGGGAGGGAACCTCCTCCCGCGCCACGGAAGTGACAAACAAATTTTAAATTAAATAATATGTTCAAAGGTCAACCAAAAGGCTTATTTGCCCTTGCCCTTGCCAACACTGGCGAGCGCTTTGGCTACTACACGATGCTCGCTATCTTTATGCTCTTCCTTCAGGCCAAATTCGGCTGGGAGCAGTCCACCGCGAGTCAGGTTTATTCCATTTTTCTT
Source organism: Bacteroidales bacterium UBA1736 (assembly GCA_002315825.1). Taxonomy (GTDB): domain Bacteria; phylum Bacteroidota; class Bacteroidia; order Bacteroidales; family UBA932; genus Cryptobacteroides. The sequence goes on from DCIC01000042.1 coordinate 2,014, forward strand.
GCCGCAGTATATTTTATGCCCGTAGTCGGAGGATGGCTTGCTGACAAGATCGGATTCGGCAAATGCGTAGTGACCGGAATCAGTGTAATGTTTGTCGGATATCTTCTGCTGTCTATCCCTACTGCTGCGAACGGTTTGGGCATCACACTTATGCTTGGATCACTCACACTCATCGCAGTGGGAAC
>DCIC01000042.1:2353-3147 GCA_002315825.1 Bacteroidales bacterium UBA1736
ACAGCAATGACAAACAGGTTTCTTGCCAAGGCTGGTCTCATCTACAAGGCAGACATCCCCGCCCTTGCGCACCAGTTGCTTGACGGAAGCATCTCAGCAGCCAATGCCGACAAGCTCGCAAGCCTCCAGGCAGTGATGCCATCCGCCGAAGTCAAGGCTATGGAAATGAGCAGTTTCGGTTCATACTACATCGAAAATCTTTCATCTTCATACAATATGGGATTTGCAGTCGCCTGCGTATCACTTATCGTATCGATAGCAATCTATTTCTCTTGCCGCAGCTGGTTCAAGCACGCTGACGTCAACGCCAAACAGGCAGCCGCATCCGGAAGCGCCAACGTCGAGGAACTCACACCCAAGCAGACCAAGGATCGCGTCATCGCTCTCTGCCTTGTCTTTGCAGTAGTTATCTTCTTCTGGATGGCATTCCACCAGAACGGACAGTCACTCACCTGGTTCGCACGCGATTATACTCAGAGCACAACGACAGGATGGCCGAGAATGGGATTCAGCATATGGATTCTCGCCCTTTTGGCCGCATCCATCTATACGCTTTTCGGTATCTTCCAGTCGGAGAGCGGCAAGTCAAAGATGATCTGCGGAGTTGTCACAGCAGCACTTTGGGGTGGCGCGTATTGTATTTATTCAGGGATGCCAGAGGTTCTGAGCTTCCAGCCCCAGATCTTCCAGCATTTCAACGCATTCTTTGTAGTTGCACTCACCCCTATTTCAATGGCAATTTTCAGTTCGCTGGCATCAAAGAAGACCAATGCCCATCCCAATGGAATGGAGCC
>DCIC01000042.1:3322-13069 GCA_002315825.1 Bacteroidales bacterium UBA1736
GAGCTCCTGCTCAGTCCTATGGGTATAAGCTTCGTTTCAAAGGTAGCGCCTCCCAAATACAAAGGTCTGATGATGGGTCTGTGGTTTGCAGCGACAGCCATCGGCAATTACCTCAGTTCAATACCCGGACTTATTTGGAAGCACGTTCCGCTCTGGGCCAACTGGGCTATCCTCACAGCGCTCTGCTTCGTTGCCGGACTCATTATGGTGTCTATGCTGAAGAAGATTGAAGCCGCAACCGCTTGATATCACGGACAGTTTGAATGAAAAAATAGCCGGGAAGCTCATAGAATGGGCTGAAAAATACAACGACCCGGTATGGTTTACTGAAGATCCGGTCGCCTTTCCACGGGAGTTTTTCCGTCTGGGAAGGCGGCTGGAAGATATAGAAACGGCAGCCGTTTTCGCCGCTCATTTTGCGTGGGGGCGAAGGGCTATGATAGTCAGGGACTGCACCCGCCTATTTGACGAGATGCAATGGAGGCCATATGACTATGTAATGAGCGGAGACTACCGCGACGATGACTCCAGCATACACAGGACTGTAAAATGGTCTGAAGTTGCCGCCATATGCTCAAGATTACGCGGACTGTATTCAAATGCAAGCAGCCTTGAGGGTTTGGATATGGACTCTTTCAGAACCAAAGTCTACGGACAGAAAGAAGACCCCAAATCCGCCTGCAAAAAAATCAATATGATGCGGCGCTGGATGGTCCGGGACGATGGCAAAGTTGACCTCGGTCTCTGGAAGCACACAGATAAGCGATCTCTGATCATCCCTCTGGATGTCCACGTCTATGACGAAGCAGTCGCCCTTGGACTGACATCCAGGAAGCAAAAGGACAGAATAACGGCGGTCGAGATCACTGACGCATTCCGACAGTTATGGCCGGACGATCCCTGCAAAGGAGATTTCGCGCTGTTCGGCTATGGCATTGCGAAAGGAAAAGAATAAAGAAAATGTCTGCAACAAACAAGATGTATATAGTGTCAGGATGCAATGGAAGCGGAAAAACCACTGCCACTTACACCTTGTTGCCCGAAATGTTCGACTGCACACAATTCATCAATTCTGACGAGTTTGCAAAGAGTCTCTCCCCTTTCGATCCGTCCGCAGCATCCGTAACAGCCAGCCGCTATCTGCTGATGCGATTCAAATACCTCATCAACAGAAAGATCAATTTCTGCATCGAGACCACTCTGGCGACAAGATCTCTATTGAGTATGGTACGAGACGCACAAGCCGGCGGTTATGAAGTCACGGTGCTTTATCTCTGGCTCAATTCAGTGGATATAGCAATTCAAAGGGTAAAGGCCAGAGTGGATGCCGGAGGTCACGACATACCCGAAGAAGTCATTCGCCGACGCTATCACAGAGGACTTTGCTATTTCTTCAACGATTATATCCCTCAATGTGACAAATGGATACTTGCAGACAATTCCTGCACCCCTTTCTCCATAGTCGCACACGGCAACTCCAATTCCACAACCATAATTGACCGCTCCAAATACGCAGAAATATGGAGTCAGGTATCAGAACTTGCAATAAATGATTAATACCGAAAAATACTATTTCGACACCTTCCAAGTCACCCTGGATATGCTGGAATCCCTGATTGCAGTGGCGATGAAGGATGGAGGTGATTACTCCGACCTGTACTTCGAAAACAGTCAGATGGGCACAATGATACTTAGGGACGGAGAGGTCAATTCAGCCGGTCTCCATACTCTCTATGGTGTAGGAATACGTGTACTGAAAGGTGATAAGACCGGATACGCATATTCAGAAAGCACCGCGTGGCCTGCTATGGTCCAGGCAGCCCGGTCTGCTGCGGGCATTGCGATGGCGGTAAAGAGGGACAGCATTCAGTCCGCTTCGTCAGAGGCCAAATATCACGGACGCCCCAATCCGGCGGCAGACAGATATCCCGAAAAACTTTCCTGGCAGCAGTGCGGTATGGCAGATTATGTCACATTCCTTAAAAAGATTGACACGGCTGTCAGAGCCAAGGACACACGTGTGATCAAGGTAATGGCAAGTCTCTCTTACCAGATCTCCGATATATTGATGTTCAACTCTTTAGGAGAATTGAAATATGAGACAAGGCCTCTTGGGAGCCTCAGCATATCGGCCATATTCAAACAGGGGGACAGGGTGGAAAACAACACCTGCGGAAAGAGCCTTCGCTCAGGACGCGAGATGCTGTCCGACAATCTCATCGAAGAATTGGCCTGCGAGATTGTAAAAGGACTTGACCAGCGTTTTGAAGCACGCAGGCCAAAAGGTGGAGAAATGTGCGTGGTGATGGGTGCAGGAGCTTCAGGCATCCTTCTGCACGAGGCAATGGGGCATGCATTCGAAGCTGACTGCAACAGAAAGGGTCAGTCCATTTTCTCAGACAAGATGGGCAAGAGAGTTTGCAAAAAAGGCATCAACATCATTGACGATGCTACAATCCACGGTTTGAGAGGATCAACAAATTTTGATGACGAAGGTGTGCCGGGTCAAAGGACCTGTATGGTGGAAGACGGTGTATTGTGTTCATACCTCCACGACAGGATAAGTGCCCGATATTACGGCGTCCCCCCTACCGGAAATGGTCGCAGAGAGTCCTTCCAGTGTATGCCAATACCCAGAATGAGAAGCACTTATATGGAAAACGGCGAGGCTTCCGCCCAAGATATCATTGCATCTGTAAAGAAAGGAATATTCGTTGACAACTTCTCCAATGGCCAAGTGGACATCGGTGTCGGAGATTTCACATTCTACGTCAAAAGCGGTTATCTCATCGAAAACGGAAAGCTCACTATGCCTATCAAGGACACCAACATCATCGGAAACGGGCCCCAGGCCTTGGCCGACATAGAAATGGTGGCGAATGACCTTATCATTGACGAAGGGACCTGGATATGCGGGAAGGAGCAGCAAAATGTCCCGGTATCCTGCGGAATACCCACAGTACTTATCAAGAAACTCACCATTGGAGGAGAATGATGAACAGACTAGAAAAGACAGATATTCAGCTCGCTGAGATGAGCTTGAGGATAGCACTGGAAAAAGGTGCCGATATGGCAAGGGTGAGCTTGTCAAAGAGTATTATGGACTTGGTGGGGACTCTTAACGGAGAGGTGGACAAAGTCACCCACAATCTGAGTATGTCCATCAATATTTACCTTTTCGTCAATCAGCGTTTCGGCTCATTCTCCACCAACAGACTATCCCCCGAAGAATTGGAATCGTTCATAATAAAAGCACTGGACATCGTAAGGAACGTAGAGCCCGATTCCTGCAGGCAGCTTCCCGATCCGTCCAGAACAGCCCAAGATGCTCAGAGCGGTCTGGAACTCGACCTGTATGATGAACGTTACGAATCCATCGAAGAAGAAGAGCGCATAAAAACGGCTCTCAAAACATCAGTGTTCGCTCAGACAGAGGGCACCCAAGAATGGTCATTGATTTCAGAAGAGATCGAGTATTCCGACTCGTTGACAGACACCCTCACCCTGGACACAAATGGTCTTATCTGCCGTCACACAGAGACCTCGTTTGACTTTTATGCCTGTATGACCATCCAGGACAAAAACGGAAACAAATACAGCGGATACTGGTGGGACAGCACTCCGTGTCTGGACAAATTGGACATCAGTTCCTGCGTTCCGACCGCCCTTAGAAAAGCTATCGAACAGATAGGACCCAAGTCCATTGACGGAGGCAAATATACTATGGTCATCAGCAATGAATGCTCAGCCAAAGTTGTTTCCCCTCTGCTAAATGCCCTCAACGGGTATTCCATTCAGCAGAACAACTCCTTCCTTATGGACAGTCTCGGCAAACGGATGTTCCCGGAAGGGCTCACAATCACGGACAACTGCCGAGCCAGGGGGCAAGGAGGATGCCGGCTTTTTGATTCGGAAGGTGTGAGTACAAAGGAGGATAGTATCATTGAAAAAGGAGTAGTCAAAAAATACTTCATCAACACATATATGGCCGGAAAGCTTAATATGGATCCGACCATTGAGGACGCGACAAGGCCCTGCGTACTCCCATTCCCCGAGAAAGGAGCCTCTCTCCCTCTGATTATGGAAAAATGCTCCGAGGGCATATTGGTCACAGGATTCAACGGAGGGAACAGCAATAGCGTGACAGGCGATTTCTCATACGGCATAGAAGGTTTTCTCTTCAGAGAAGGAAAGATTGTCCATCCTGTCAGAGAAATGCTCGTGACCGGCAATTTCCTCAGATTATGGAGCAATCTGATTGCAGCCGGAGATGATTATAGGAGGGGCACTCAGAAACAGGTTCCCACACTCGCCTTTAAAGATGTGGATTTCAGCGCATAAATATTGAAAATATGAAAATAGACAAAAACAAAGTGGTCTCAATGACCTATGAACTACAGGTAGATGGACAAATCGTTGACCGTGCCACTATCGAGAAGCCCCTGGACTATATCCAGGGAACCAATATGTTGATTCCCGGGCTTGAAGCCGTGGTGAATGGTCTGCAGCAGGGAGACACTTTCAATTGCTCCATTCCCCCCGAAGAAGGGTACGGCCAGCACGACAGCAGTATGGTTTTCGACATCCCGAAGGACTCTTTTATGTATGAAGGCAAGATTCGCGAAGATCTCATTGAGCTCGGACGTTTCATCCCTATGCTGAATTCGCAGGGCGATGTCTGCTACGGAATGATTAAAGAAATCAAAGAAACTGCTGTCACTATGGACTTCAATCCCCCTATGGCAGGCAAGACGCTCAATTTCACCGGAAAGATTATTGCAGTAAGAGAAGCTACCGACAAAGAGCTCACAGAGGGACTTCACGGAGAATTCCTTCCCCAGGAAGGTCATCAATGCAAATGCGGCCACCATAACTCAGAGGGTGGATGCTGTCACGGTGAAGGGCACTCAGAGGGTGGATGCTGCCACGGCGAAGGACACTCAGAGGGTGGATGCTGCCATCATCACGATAATGAAAACGGCTGTTGTCATTCTTAATTGGAATACGAAAGGGTATCTCCACCGATTCCTTCCGGCGCTGATTGAAAGCTGCGGGGAGGAAGATGCTGAAGTAGTGGTTGCTGACAACGCATCCACCGATGGGTCTATTGACTTCGTCAAGCAGCACTTCCCCTCAATCAGGACAATCTCTCTGGATCAAAACTATGGTTTTACCGGAGGATACAACAGAGCCCTGAACAATTTGGAAGCCGAATATTTCGTGCTGATCAATTCAGACATAGAGGTTGACCCATCCTGGCTACATATCCTGACAAAATGGATGGACACCCACCCGGAATGCGGAATCTGCGGACCTAAAATCCTGTCATACACAGACCGGGACAAATTTGAATACGCAGGCGCAGCCGGAGGTTATATAGATCATTTCGGATACCCATTCTGCAGAGGACGCATTCTAGGCAAGGTTGAACGGGATACCGGCCAATATGACACTCCGGAAAATGTCCTCTGGGTCAGCGGAGCCTGTCTGATGGTGAGAGCCTCGCTCTGGAAGGAGCTGGGAGGCTTCGATGAGCGCTTCTTCGCACATATGGAGGAACTCGACCTCTGCTGGAGGGCTCAATTGACCGGGCACAAAGTTCAGAACGTACCCCAATCTGAAGTGTACCATATTGGCGGGGGGACTCTTGCAAATGATTCCCCCTGGAAGCTGAAGCTCAATTTCAGAAACAACCTGATGCTCCTGGAAAACAATCTGCCTGCGACCATTGGCAGCACCAGAGCGCGCATCATTATTTTCGCAAGGATGTTTCTCGACGGATGTTCAGCCCTCGCCTACCTTCTAACGGGCCGGAGCGACTATATGATAAGCGTATTGGAGGCCCACAAGGAGTTCCGGACACTTCGCAGAGGCATTAGCTTTCAAAAAAGAAAGGGAGTGCAGATAGACGGAATTAAGAAAGATTGTATATTTGCCAGATACTTAATTTCAAGAGTATGAAGATAATAATCGCCGGGGCGGGAGAAGTTGGGTCCCATCTTGCAAAAATGCTGAGTCACGAAGGCAGTGACATCACCGTAGTGGACGACAATCCCGACAGGCTTGCTCACGTCACATCAATAGCCGACGTAGTGCCGGAAGAGGGGTCGCCCAGTTCGATTTCTGTCCTTCAGAATGCCGGAGTCGAGAAAGCTGATTTGTTTGTTGCAGTGTATCCTTCCGAATCACAGGAGATCAATATCGTCAGCTCAATTCTGGCAAAAAAGCTTGGAGCCAAACGAGTTGCAGCCCGTGTCAGGGATGAAGAGCTGCTCACATTCAAGAATAGGTCCATATTCAAAGAGGCCGGCATTGACCTGATTTTCTATCCCGAGAAGATTGCCGCAGATGAGATAACCAATCAGATCAAGATGGGCAGTGCTTCTGACTCATTGGATTTCACCCACGGTAAGATTCAGATCGGGACTTTCAGGATTGAGGAGGACACCCCTCTTCTGGATATGAAGCTTGGAGAGTTTACGGCTCAGTCTCCCGAACTCACTCAACAATATCGTATCATTGCTATTTCCAGGGACGAGAAAACCATTATCCCCAGCTTTGATACAACTTTCCTGTACAATGACTTGGTTTACACTGCATCCAGAACGGATTTCCTGCCACAGTTGATGAAGGTTTTCGGAAAGAACCAGCAGGAAATCAACAAAGTGATGATCATTGGAGGTGGAACGATTTCCGAATTGGTTGCACGAAATCTTTCGGGACAAGTCAACGAAATCAAAATCATCGAAAAGAACAAGGACAAGTGCTTACGTCTCTCCGAGAAGCTGGGGAGCCAAGCACAGATTGTCAATGGGGACGGCAGGAATACCGATCTTCTTCTTGAAGAATCCATCAAGGATTATGATGCATTTGTCGCTCTGACCGATCAGGACGAGACAAATGTTCTGGCCTGTATCGTAGCCAAGAAATTTGGTCTGACCAAGACAATTGCTGAAGTCGAGAATATCGAGTATCTCAAGCTCGCGGAAGATATGGGCGTGGATACAGTGATCAACAAGAAGTTGGTGACTGCAGGCCGAATCTTCAAATTCACCCTGAGCGGAAGAGCAAGATTCATCAAATATATCAGCGGAACTGATGCCGAAGTCCTGGAATACACCGTAGCGCCCGACTCTGCCATAACAAAGAAAACTCTTAAAGAGATTAAATTCCCTTCTGAAGCCAAGATTGGTGGTATCATTAGAGGTGGAGAGGCTTTCGTCGCAGTGGGAGACACAAAGTTGGAACCCTACGACAAGGTATCGGTATTCGCCCTTCATAAGGTAGTCAAGGAAATTGACAAATTATTCAAATGATATATGACACTTTGTCATATTTTCCCGGATGGCAAATTCTTTGTTCCTTTGTCGTCCGGATACGTGTAAACTTTTAGATAGATATGGCTAAAGAAACCAAAAAGCCCACTGAAAATCAAGAGATTGAGGAGAAGGCTAAAACTTCCCGCAAAGAAGAGAAAGGCAAAAAAGACAATAAGGAAAAAGAGCTGCAGCAGAAGATTGAGACATTGACAGCCCAACTCGCAAGCGAAAAAGACGGATATATCAGACTTATGGCAGAGTTTGAGACATTCAGACGCAGAAGCGCGGAGGAACGGCTCAATCTTGTAGGATCAGCTTCCGCAGATACAATCAAGGGAATGCTTCCAATTCTGGATGACTGCGAAAGAGCTATGGAGATGCTCAAAAGTTCTGCAGACGAAGCGGCAAAAGAGGGAACATCCCTTATATACAATAAGTTGTTTGCATACCTCAAGACCAAAGGTCTTTCAATCATCGAGGCAAAGGGAGCAAAGTTTGACACTGACTTCCACGAAGCGGTAACCCAATTCCCTGTTCAGGATGAGGCGCAGAAGGGTTATGTCATAGATGTTGTACAGACAGGATACACCTTGAACGGCAAGGTCATCAGATACGCAAAAGTTGTTGTCGGTGCGTAGTCCTTTTCAATGAAAAAGTAGATTATGGCAGAAAAAAGAGATTATTACGAGGTCCTGGGACTTCAGAAAGGCGCTTCAGTAGATGAAATAAAAAGTGCCTATAGAAAAGCGGCCTTGAAGTGGCACCCGGACCGTTGGGTAAGCGGCACGGATGAAGAAAAAAAGACTGCGGAAGCAAGATTCAAGGAAGCGTCCGAGGCCTATTCAGTTTTGAGTGACCCCGACAAGAAGGCCAAGTATGATCAGTTCGGATTTGCCGGCGTCGATGGTGCTGCAGGTCCCGACTTCAGCCAGGGCTTCGGAAACTTGAACGATATTCTCAACAATATATTCGGAGGAGCTTTCGGTGGTGGATTCGGTGGAGGCTTCGATTTCGGAGGGTTCGGTGGATTCTCAAGAGGCGGTCAGGAGGCTCGGGTCCAGCGTGGTCGTGACATCCGCACCCGAGTGAAGATGACTCTCGAAGAAATTGCCCAAGGTGCTGAGAAAGAGATTTCGCTTGAGCGCAACAGACCCTGCCCGGAATGTAATGGAAGAGGAGCAAAGAACTCTTCTGACATAAAGACCTGCCCTACCTGTAAGGGAACGGGACAGGTTCAGCATATGACCAACACCCTTTTCGGAAGGGCAATGTCCTATTCGACCTGTCCGCAATGCCAGGGTGAAGGCAAGGTAGTCAGCAATCCCTGCAAGAGTTGCGGGGGTACCGGACTAGTCAGACATCGTGAGACTATAAAGATCAAGATTCCGGCAGGAGTCGAGGACGGAATGCAGATAACAGTCAGAGGAGAAGGTCACAGCGCTCCCCACAATGGCATAAACGGAGATTTGCTGGTTATTATCGAACAGATACCTCACGCCAAACTCAGACGAGAAGGCAACAATCTGTTCTACCCTATCATCATCTCGGTGACAGACGCACTGCTTGGATGTGACATCACAGTCCCCTGCCTCGGAGGTAACGAGAAACTTCACCTTGACCCGGGAACCCAGTCAGGGACAGTGATCAGGATGCGGGGAAAGGGACTTCCTTCGGTCAATAGCTACGGCAAGGGAGACTTGTATGTCAAAATTCTAGTCTGGATTCCTCACAAACTGTCAAAGAGTGAAAAAGAGATCATCGAGGGCCTTCGTTCAAGCAGTTCTTTCTCTCCGGAGCCTACAAGGGATGATAAGATTATCTTTGACAAAGAGAAAAATATCTATTAAGATTTGGTAGAATAAAAAAATATACCTACTTTTGCGGACTGAAAACTAGCAACCGCTCGCAGATAAAAAGGGTTTTGCGATGTTGCACCTAAAGAGATATTGAAATGGATTTGATTAAAGTTGTTGAGCAGGCTTTCGCAAACGAGAAGACAGCCGCTTTCCCCGAGTTCAAAGCTGGTGACACAATTACCGTTACCTATAAGATCAAAGAAGGTGACAAGGATAGACTCCAGAGCTTTAAGGGTGTTTGTATCCAGATTTGTGGAGCAACTCCTTTCACCAGAACATTCACAGTACGCAAAGTTGCAAGCGGCGTAGGTGTTGAGAAGATTTTCCCCTTCGAGTCACCTTTCATCGAGAGCATCGAAGTTAACAAGTATGGTCACGTTCGCCGCGCACGTATCTTCTACCTCCGCAACCTCGCAGGTAAGAAGGCCCGCATCCGCGAGAAGAAGATGATCGTCAAGAAATAACACGGGACCCCTATCCCGTTTCCGGCTCCTTAGCTCAACTGAATAGAGCATCTGACTACGGATCAGAAGGTTACAGGTTTGAATCCTGTAGGAGTCACGAAGAAAAAT
>DCIC01000133.1:0-2423 GCA_002315825.1 Bacteroidales bacterium UBA1736
TTCTCCTACTTATTTTATGTACTCTTTCTGTTTTTTCAATACATTATATAATATAGATTGGGAAAAAAGTTTGAAGAGTGGATTTGAGACAATGTCAGAGATTCCTTTTGAAAAAGAAAAGCAAATGGCATTGATTAATTTTTGTTTCAGCGATGATTCTTTCTGCGCTAATTATAGTCATGAATTCTGTGATAGCATTTCAGGGAGTTATGAGTTGAAAGAGTTTTTTGACAATCTAGATCAAATAAAACGCGATGAGAATCCGAAAGGGAACTTTTTTGAAGACAAAATACAAGCTGATATTGATACTTTTATCAATGATATTGAAGAGCTTCTTTGCAACTATAGCTTTAAGCCTAAGAGAATAAAGAGAATCGTTAATTTCATATATAAGGTCCGTTGTAATATATTCCATGGAGTAAAATGCTTTTCATTAATGAATGAAGGAAGCCAAAAATATCGTTTGAAAGTTTATGGAGATATCATAATGGCATTATGTAATATGACTTTAAGGTATGCTAAAGAGGTGAAAAATAAAGAAAATGAAGACAAATAGTATTTTTTTCGAATTATTTTTGGAGGATAAGAAATAAATATTTATATTTGCGGTGAGGATTTTGTGCTATATCCTGTAACCTGGTTCTAGCATTATTCAATAAAACTCGCCGGCGGTATTATCTTTCGATAATACAAGCCGAGTTTGATATCAAACTTTTACACCCAAGCACCACGCTGGTACAGGTTACAGAAGGTAGGGCTAGAGTTTATCTCTACCCTACCTTCTCTTTGTCTACATTTTTCCAGATTTTTTTTGTTGTTAAGTTCAAATATGAGCAGATAAAACACATTATTATTGCGTTTTTCTCAATTTTTTACAAAACAAGATAAACTGGAATCGTACAATAGCCACAACAACCGCCATAATTCAAGATAGCAATGCTGTGTATTTGCGTCCGGTCAACAAGAAGAGACAGATCAACTTTGATGAAGAGCTTCTTGTCATCTTCTTCTCCATCTTGAACTATATTCATGAGCACTACGGATTCCCTGTGGCAATCAACTATAATATCAGTGGGTCACGGATTCCGTGACCCACTGATATTTTACTTTTTGTCATGGTTTTCGGCAAATAATCCGATGCGTTGCTTAAAGAGCGGTTCCTGTTCTGGCTTGAAGAACGAGGTGCAGATGCGCACTCCCTGCTGGGTGCTGCCCATGGTATCGAGCGGATAGACGGCAATGCCGTAGTACATGAGCTCTTTGGTGAGCTGCAGATCGTTCATGCCGGGATACTGCACGGTGAAATAGAAACCGTCGGCAAGAGGCTCACCCTGATCATTGTCGTAGACGAGGTAGAAGCCATTGTCGAGCAGCACTTTCTTCATGAAACCTGCACGACGACCATACTCCCTGACATCGTCGAGGAAGTTGTACGAACCATCGCATGCAGCCTCCATTAAGGCAGCCATGGCATGCTGCACGCTGTGGGTGGTGCCGCTGGAGAGGGTGTACATCAAGCGGTTACAGAAGAAATTACCGAATTCGCCTACCCCGAAGGTGTTCTGCAGGTTCTTATATACACGATGATACATCTTGTTGCCGAAACAGGTCACACCAATGCGCTGACCTGCATACGAGAAGGCCTTAGAACCCGACACCCAGAGCACATAGTTGTCAGTATAGTTGGCCACGGTGGCCTGGTAGGGTGGCTGATAGGGATGCGACAGGTCGCGGCGGAAGTCCATGGCGAAATAGGCCAGGTCTTCGAGCACGACGAAGTCGTATTTCGTGGCAAGGGCACCGATACCCTTCAGTTCCTCGTCAGTGAAACATACCCACGACGGGTTGTTGGGGTTGCTATAGACGATGGCGCAGATATTACCTGCCTTGACCATCTCTTCGAGTTTGTCGACGAGGGCAGCTCCACGATAGCCGTAGATGTCGAGACCCACATGCTTGAGACCGATGACATCACACTGGGTGGTCTGCACTGGGAAACCCGGCTGTATGAGCAGCACGGTATCCTTACCGGTGCCTTTGTAGGCATGATAGAGTGCCGTGAAGGTGCCGAAGGTACCCTGCATGCTGCCCGTAGTAGGAATGCAGCAAAGCGGGTCGATGTCGACACCAATGAAAGCCTTGACAAAGGCAGAGGCAGCCTTCTTGATGCGAGGGATGCCGCCATTGGGCGGATAGACTGTGGCACAACCCTCAGCCAGTGCTTTCTGTTCGGCTTTTAGGGCTATCTCTGAGGGCTTCAGACCCGGCACACCCATCTCGAGATGGATCACAGGCTGACCGGTCTTCTCCTCCAATGTCTTGCTCAATGCCTGGAGGTCACGGATGGTAGCTGTAGAGAAATCGCCGAGCTGCATCTGTTCGATGCACTCGGTGACGGTATTGTAATCTAATGGAGTAGTCAT
>DCIC01000133.1:2457-4109 GCA_002315825.1 Bacteroidales bacterium UBA1736
AAATCAGTTCTGGAAATTACGCAGATCCTTCACATGCTTAGCCTTACCGATAGAACGCTCAATGCCGCCCGGCTCCTTAATGTGGATGTTGGGCTTGATGCCGATGAGGCTGACGATACGATCGTAGAGCGGTTTGATATATGGCATCTGCTTCGACGGATTGGGCGAGAAGAACTCGCTGCGCAGCTCGACATCGAGGTCGAAGGTATCTTCGTTGTTCTTACGATCGACGGTGATGAAATACTGTGGAGTGAAGGCAGGGAACTCGGTAAGCACGGTCTCTATCTGTGATGGGAAGACGTTGACGCCACGGATGATCATCATATCGTCTGAGCGGCCCAGGATACGGTCCATGCGAACAGCTGTACGTCCGCACTTGCACTTGTCGTAGATAAGACGGGTGAGGTCGCGTGTACGATAGCGGATGATAGGCATGGCTTCCTTGCAGAGTGAGGTGAAGACAAGCTCGCCAAACTCGCCCGGCTTACAGGGCTCGAGAGTATCGGGGTTGATGATCTCCGGATAGAACATATCTTCCCAGAGGTGGGTGCCGCACTGGTATTCGCACTCGCCGCCTACGCCCGGACCAGACATCTCGGTCAGACCATAGATGTCGATGGCTTTGATATGGAGTTTTGCCTCAAGCTCCTTGCGCATGCCCTCGGTCCATGGCTCTGCACCAAAGAAACCTACGCGGAGGTTCATATCCTCAATCTTCACCTGATCGCTCTTCTCGATGCATTCGGCCAGATGCAAGGCATAGGATGGCGTACAACACAGAGCAGCGCTCTGGAAGTCCTTCATGAGCATGATCTGCTTCTCAGAGTTACCGGCTGAGGTAGGCAGCTGCACAGCACCGCGCACATGAGCGCCATCGTGAGCACCCAGACCTCCGGTGAAGAGTCCATAGCCGTAAGAGACCTGCACTACGTCGCCGGGACCGATATCGCCTACAGCCATCACACGGGCCACGCCCTCTGCCCAATTGGCAATATCGTTGTCAGTATAAGTATCGACGACGGGCTTGCCAGTGGTGCCCGAAGAGGCATGGATGCGGCGTACTTCGCTCATAGGAGTTGCCTGCAGACCGAAAGGATACTCGTCACGAAGGTCGTGCTTGGTGGTAAAGGGCAGCTTATGGATGTCTTCGATGCCCTTGATATCCTCGGGTTTGATGCCCATCTTGTCCATCTTGTTCTTATAGAAAGGCACTTTCTCATAACAGGTCTTTACGATTTTTCTCAGTCGCTCGCTCTGCAGGGCTGTCATCTCTTCGCGGCCCATGCACTCCATTTTGGGGTTGTGAATCATTGTTTAATAGATTTAATAGTATTGAATTATTGAAGTTTTTGATAATCATGATATCACATCAGCGCCTCGAATTCGAAGGCATTGCTGGTGCGATAAGCCAGGCCGGTCATGAAGGCAAGCACCTCCCCTGCCTGGTTGCGTATCTGCATGTCACAGTAAGGCAACTTACGATGGTCGACACGCTCGGTGCACTCAGCGAAGATATGTTCGCCGAGTCTGGCCGACTTGACATAGGTGATGTTGTTCGACACGCCTACCGTCAGTATGCCGTGGCTGTTGGCCATGGCTGCAAAAGTGAGGTCGGCCAATGTGAACATCACCCCTCCCTGGCACACGTTGGC
>DCIC01000085.1:0-2354 GCA_002315825.1 Bacteroidales bacterium UBA1736
ATCACTTACGATCATGACCGCCGGGTAGAAACATATCCTTATGCCAGGGATGCCATCCGTGAAGCGATTTATAACGCTTTGGTTCATAACTGCTACATGTTCGGCTCTCCAATTCAGATCCGCATCAGCGATGAAGAAATGAGGATCAGCAATTCCTGCATTCTGCCTTCAGGCTGGACGCTGGAAACGTTGCTGGGACCGCATACTTCTGAACCATATAATCCAAATATCGCCAGGGTATTCTACCTTGCCGGTTATATTGAAACATGGGGACGTGGAGTCGAGAAAATCTTTGAAACCTGTGAAGAGATTGGCGCACCAAAGCCGGAGTACAGTATCCTTGGAAATGGAGTGACCGTTCGATTCCCCGCACTCCAAAGCGCCATTTCTAATGTTCCAAAGCATCAAAATGAAGCTTTAGATGAGGCTTTAGATGAGGCTTTGGATGATTCATTAGAAACTAAGATCATTCGTCTTATGAAGGATAATACCCAGATAACGCAAGCAGAACTCATGCAAAGATTACATGTTTCAAGAGCAACTATACAAAGAGCAATCAAAGAATTAACTAAAACAAATAGAATTGTACGTGTAGGTGGCAAACGATTCGGCTACTGGGAAATTCAGTAATTTTACAAAAATATAACAAGGAGGTGCCTATGGGACGTGTATTTATATCTGCCGATACAAGACAGCGAATTCAGGATCTTATCAAACAGACAAAAGGGATGACTCAAGCCAGGTTGGCCAAAGAGCTCGGCATCTCCGAAAGTACTCTGAGCCGGTTCCTTAGCGGAGAAACCACAAAACTTGGCAATGAACATATCATAAAGATTGCCAATATTTTCAGTGTATCAACGGACTTTCTCCTCGGAGAAACGAATATTCCAGATAAGAAAAATTATGATATTGAGGAACTGGGCCTGACCGCCAAAGCTGCTCAGGCACTGTATACGCATAAAGTCAATACTGAGATTGTATGTCAGCTTCTGGAAAGCACGAAATTTGCAACACTTACAAATCTGCTTGCAAATTATCAGAAAGAAGTATTCATTACCGGTATGGCTGCCATGAATCAGAATATTGATTTTCTTCGCTCTCTTATGCTCGGACAGGCTCGATCTGTTCCCGAAGATAAAGCTGCTGCAACTGCAGTAGCAAGCGATCTGCAAAGTCTTAAGGTTCCAGCTGTTTCTGTTGATACTGCTATGATCCAGAATGTATTCAATCAGATCCTTCGCGAACTCCGTGAAAGTACCGAGTCTCATCTCGAGGAAAGCAAAGCCGCAAGGAAGGAAACGCTGGAACAGTTCCGCAGGAATCTGACCAAGGGGCAAGACGGCTTTAATCTCAGGACACTTACCACAGAAGATTTATCATCTGCTGTATTGCAAATGCTTCCTGATGGTGTATTCCCTGAGTCAGAATTACAACAATTTGGTGAGGCATTCACCGAACTACTTGCCTCATCCGGCGACAATCATGATGAGTGAAATTGAGGTACTGTGGGGAGAGGCGCACACCGGCAATACGGATGCCATCAATCAACTGCTCCGAGAACTTCAGCCCTCTGTTGCTATCGTTGCCAGTTCAATCCGAAAGTCCAAAGAATATTCCAAGCTTCCCCTTGACCAGGACGATATGGAGCAAGAAGGACTTATAGCTCTGACTCGTGCAATCAAAAATTATCAGCCTGAGAAAGGGATTCTGTTTTGGACTTATGCCGAAACAGTTGTCCGCAATGCCTTCACTGATTATATTCGCAAGATTGTGGCAGAGTATACAGGTCTGGAAGAACTGATCTCTTTGGATGCAAGTATTTCCGATAATGATTCAGCAGAGCGTTCCTATGAAGAAACCATTCCCAATGAGCACGCAAAAACGCCTGAGCAGATCTATATTGAGAAGGAAAATCTAGCTGAAATCCATGACGCTCTTAATCGTCTTTCTGCCAGAGAACGTGACTATCTCTGCTACCGCTTTGGCTTCGATGATGACGAATATCACGACAAAGCGGAAACTGCTTTTCATTTCATGATGAGCAAAAGCTGGGCTAACAAACTGGAGAAAAAAGCTCTCGATAATTTCAGTTTGGAGTTGCCCTGGTGGTACTAATTTCTCATATCCCTTTATGCCACTACCGACTTTATCCGGTGACTACATCTTTCGATAGCAGTCATCGGATTTTTTCTTTTTCAGGCAGCTGCACAAATCTTGCCTCTACCTTTCAAAGAAAAAAGCAGCCTATGCATTTCGCTCTAGAAAGGTGAGCGTAATACATAGACTGCTGTCGTCCGTTCAATAAAGGTATAACACACTAGACTTTCCGAGGAAAGTCGTGTGCCAAGTGGAAC
>DCIC01000085.1:2367-2573 GCA_002315825.1 Bacteroidales bacterium UBA1736
CTGTTCCCCTGTGGAACCCCTTGCCAAAGGAACTGTCCGCCCCTATTGGATACCCTGACCAACAGGCTGTCTGCCTATTGGAAACCGATCAAAGGAGTGATTCTCCTTTGAAATACTCCTATAAGCAAATCGCCTCAGCTCATGTATATCTACGAAACAAGAGATTCGATAGCTTATAGTTCATTATGATGACGTGCGATTAAACT
>DCIC01000116.1:0-13006 GCA_002315825.1 Bacteroidales bacterium UBA1736
GCGCCGGTCGCCATCAAGATTAGCAAACTAATCTCATGCTGCCCCTCGACTTGCATGTGTTAAGCCTGAAGCTAGCGTTCATCCTGAGCCAGGATCAAACTCTTCTTTGTATAAATTTTTTTCTCTTAGCTTGTCCTGACGCCTTACTCTTAAATTAAAGAAATCAACGCTCTCGATTCATTTTGTTCTCGGTACTTTGTTGTACTTTCTTTCCAATATTTTCAATGAGCCTCGCCTTTTCTCAAAAGCGGACTGCAAAGATAGGGCTTTTTTTATTCCCGCCAAACTTTTTCAACAATTTTTTTAGGAAAAGTGTAACTTTGAGAAAAATAAATCATATGGAGAGACGTAAAAATAATCCCACCTCCCTATGGGCTCTTTTCTGGGAATTCACCAAGATAGGTGCGTTCACAATTGGAGGCGGTTATATGATGGTACCTGCAATGCAAGATGCTGTCAGCAGGAAAGGATGGCTTCGCGATGAGGAGCTGACTGACATTGTAGCCATTTCTCAAAGTGCGCCGGGGCTTCTCGCCGTCAATATGTCCATTTTCACGGGCTACAGGCTCCGTGGGGCAAAGGGAAGCGTAGCCGCCGCTGCAGGAAGCGTCATTGCTCCGTTCCTGATTATCCTGATTATAGCAATGATGTTCACAAACTTTCAGGAGAATCACTATGTACAAGCCTTTTTTAATGGGGTAAGACCCGCCTCAGTCGGCATTATCGCCGCCTATGGAATAAAACTCAGCAGATACAACAAGACCCGCTGGTGGGCCTGGGCCATAACGGTCTGCACTCTCGTTTTGATTATTTTCCTTAGGGTGTCGCCAATATATATTCTTTTGACACTCATTATCTTCTCTTTAGCAATAGCCTGGTGGAGGCAGGAGAAGAAATGATGGATGTATCCTCTCTGTTGCTGCAACTATTCACAACCTTCTTCATCATAGGATTGTTTACCTTTGGAGGAGGATATGCAATTATGTCCTTGATTCAGAGTCAAGTCGTATTTTCCAAAGAGTGGATTAGTGAAAGCACATTCACCAATATCGTAGCTATATCACAAGTCACTCCGGGTCCGGTCGGGCTTAACTGCTCCACATACGTAGGATACGAAGTGATGCAAAGCGCCGGGTTCAATCATCTATTCGGCATTCTTGGCTCCTTCACCGCGTCAATGGCCGTTATCCTTCCATCTTTTTTGGTAGTGCTCATCCTTGCAAGAATTTATTCCAAATTTCATGAAACCTCGATTTTTCAAGGCGTCATGAACTCGATAAAGCCGGCAGTGGCAGGAATGATTGGAGCCGCTTCTCTGGGATTGATACTGCGCATCTCCTTACAAGGAGCGGTCCCCGAAATATCCCTGCTGAGAGATAATTTCCCGGATTGGAAGAGCTGGATCATCTTCGCAGGGGCATTTGCCGCCTCTGTTTGCGAAAAAGCCAGTCCTTTTATCCTACTCGGAGCTGCCGGAATTCTCGGACTTTTATTATATTAGCATCAGAAAACACAAATGCTGTAATATTATGAAAAAAACATTTCTTTGTGCAGTTGTCACTTTGCTCTCACTCGCATCAACAGCAAAGACGCCTGCTGAAATCAGTATCATCCCTCGTCCTCAGAGCGTAGAAGTGCTCAAGGGGCAGTTCAAGATTATTGGCGCTACGGTCAACTGCGATCAATCCTTCGATACTCAGAGCCAGAAAGCCGCATCCATATTCACCAATCAGCTCACTATTGCCACCGGCAGGACCAGCACTTTCGCTTGCAATCCAGGGATCGCTGATGCGGCCGCATCAGGTAAGATAAAGGGAATTGTATTTCTGAAGGACAACTCTCTCGCAGCTGAAGAATATAGCATAGAGGCCAACTCAAAGACCGTAACCATCAAGGCTTCCGAGTTCCACGGTGTTCTTTATGCCATCCAGACCATCAAGCAACTCCTCCCTGCCGAGATTTACAGCAAGACCTCAAACGAGAATATTGATTGGGTTATGCCTTGCGTAGTCATCAAGGACAAGCCTCGTTTCGCATACAGAGGAATGCATCTGGACGTTTCAAGACATTTCTTCGATGTGGTCGAAGTCAAGAAATTCCTTGACATCATGGCCACATTCAAGATGAACAAACTCCACTGGCATCTTTCTGATGATCAGGGATGGAGAATTGAGATAAAGAAATATCCCCTCCTTACAGAGATTGGATCAGTCAGGACCGGCACCTGCATAGGCAAAGATTTCAAGAGCGATGACGGCATCCCCTACGGAGGATTCTACACTCAGGAAGAAGCCAAGGAGATAATCAAGTACGCAGACAACCTTGGAATAACAGTCATTCCCGAGATTGACCTCCCCGGGCATATGCTGGCAGCACTCGCCGCATATCCCCAGTATGGTTGCACAGGCGGTCCCTATGAAGTATGGCACAGATGGGGCATATCAAATCAGGTTCTCTGTCCCGGAAAGGAAATCACATTCGGTTTTCTTCAGGATATCCTCGGTGAAATTGCAGACCTCTTCCCATCAGAATACATTCATATCGGAGGAGACGAGTGCCCCAAGACAGAATGGGAGAATTGTCCCGAATGTCAAGCCCTTATCGCAAAACTCGGGCTCAAAGACACAGAGAAGGCTACTGCAGAACAGTATCTTCAAAACTATGTAACAAACAGAATGCAGAAATTCCTCGAAACAAAGGGCAAGAAAATAATCGGATGGGATGAGATTCTGGAAGGTGACCTTGATGAAGGGGCGACAGTAATGTCCTGGAGAGGTGTCAAGGGTGGAATTGAAGCGTCAAAACGCGGTTTCGACGTCATTATGACCCCCAATACTTACTTCTATTTTGACTATTATCAGACAAAGGATAAAGATAAGGCCCCCCTCGCAATCGGCGGCTACCTTCCTCTTGAGAAGGTCTATGAGTATGAGCCCTCCGATGGCATTGACCCCGAATCATTCAAGCACGTCACCGGATGTCAGGCCAATCTCTGGACGGAGTATATCACAAGCAATGAACATCTTGAGTATATGCTTCTGCCCCGTATGTTCGCCCTCACAGAGATTCAATGGTGCAATCCCGCAGACAAGAATTATGACCGATTCAAGGCTGATGTAGCCAACCACGAGTTCAAAGTTCTCGACATCCTTGGATATTCATACTGCAAGGAGATTTTGGGAGACCCCAGTCTCAACAAATAATCAATTTTGATTCAATCACTTATACTTCTCGGTGTCCCTTAAGTTCAGCAAGGCCGACGCCGAGAAGTATCATTATACTGCCTAGAACTGAAAGCACCGTAACCTTCTCGCCAAGAATAATAATAGACCCGATCATTGTAAACAAGGGATTGAGATAGATATAGTACGATGATTTGATGGCGCCGAGATTCCTTATGACAAGATTCCAGAAGACATAGCAGAGAAGCGAGGCAAAAAGGCCCAAAAAAAGAATGTTCCCAAGTACCTTTGCACTGAGCAGAACGGACAATTCAGACTTCCACCCGGTCATTGCCAGGACAGGAAGGATTGTCAGCATTCCGTAGATAAAGATCTTACGGCTTATAAAGGCAGAATCGTACTGCTTCAAAAGATCGTTGGAAGACAGCGTGTATATAGCCCAAGACATAGAAGCGGCCATAGCCAAGACATCACCTATTATACCCATCTGGAAAGACTCCTGCCCGCAGAAAGATATCAAGGCAATTCCGCACAGTGCCAGCAGACCGGCCACGATAACTCTCAGAGAAGGCATCTTCTTTATCAGCATCGAATAAAGCAAAGTCGTCATTAAAGGAGTAGTGCAAACAATGAATGATACATTTCCTGCACCAGTATAGGTCAAGGCCGTGTTTTCCGACCAGAAATACAAAGATCCGCCACTTATTCCCAATAGGCACATCAGGAGTTCATCCTTCAGATTCCGAGCGAACAGTTGAAAGGAATGACGGGAAAATTGATAACACATAATTCCTAAATATGCCAGGGCGAAACGCAAAACAAAAATCTCCACCGGCATAAGTCCGGAGAGCAATAACACTTTTGTCGATATGAAGGTCGAACCCCATATCGCCATTATCACAATTGCAAGAAGATGATACATCCAACAATTTCTATTATTTCAAAACAGAAAAATTCGCGCAAATCTACGAAGAATAATGTATTATCGAAATGACTCACGGGTAAATACTAGGCGAGCCCCGATTCACATCGGAGCCCGTAGCAATTCTAACCTAAAATTTAACCTATGAAAAAACTATTCGGTTAGTTAATAGCAATGTCCGTGCCAAAACTCGATTATTGAGCAAGATTCACGGAAATAATTTGCACATCTTGAACTGGACAGTCCCTTCCGTTTGTTTCAACTTCTGCAATCTTGTCGATTACCTCAAAGCCCTCAATTGTCTCTCCGAAAACCGTGTATTCGCCATCCAACTGAGCACAACTTTGCTCATTCTGGACAAGATAGAACTGTGAGCCGGATGAAGCTTTCATAGGATTGGCAGCATCGCCGCGTCTTGCTGCAGCAATTGCGCCTTTCTTATGGACATACTCCGGGACAAACTCTGCAGGGACCGTATAGTCAGGACCACCTGTTCCATATTTGGGTGCATTCTCGGGATTTCTGGTCAGAGGGTCACCTCCCTGAATCATAAAGCCATTGATGACTCTATGAAAGAGAAGGCCATCATAATAGCCCGACAAAGCAAGCTTCGCGAAATTCTCACGATGCTTGGGTGTTCCGCTATAAAGTTTAATTCTGATTGTTCCGAGGCTGGTGACCATATCAAAAACCGGTTCCTCGGGAAGGGTCTGCAATTGTGCCATAACATCAATTTGTTTAAGTGAATCGAGACGAGCCTGTTGTGCTGCTGCAGCGGCAGCCTCATCTTCAGAGCTATTTGCGCCTCCACCGCAGCTGGACGCAACTGATACAAGAAGGCCAAGGGCCATAATGAGTAATAAAGATTTTTTCATATCAAAGATTTTTTGATTTCCTTCAAAACAAAAATACAATACAAAAGAAGCAAGATGCTCTCAATGACCATCTTCAAGACAACTGACATCTCAGAAGGCAAGAAATGGGATATCAACAGCATTATGACGGCAAGAACGACATAAAACGCTATCACACGCCATTCATAATGAATCTCCATATGCTTCCGACCGATAAAGAGGCTCATCAGCATCGCGACTCCATATCCTGCAAAGCCTCCCCAAGCGCAAGCCCAATAACCATACTTGGGGATAAACAATACGTTGACAGTTATCATCACCGAAGCTCCCACTGCGCTCATTATCGCTCCCCAGTATGTCTTGTCAGATAATTTATACCAGAATGAGAGATTGAAATATACTCCCATAAATATTTCTGCAAGCATAACAATCGGAATGACCTCCAGTCCCTCCCAATAATCACTCTTGACAAAATGCTTCAGAACAGGCATATAGAACATCACGGCCAGATAGGCAAGGACTGTAAATATTATGAAATATTTCATTCCCGCGGCCAAAGTCTCAGGACTGTCCTTCCCTCTGCTGCCAAATACAATAGGTTCGTATGCATACCTGAAGGCTTGTACGAGCAAGCTCATTATCATTGCAATCTTGACACAGGCTCCGTATATTCCGAGCTGGACTTTTCCCTCTGCCCCGGGCATCAAATAAGGGAAAAGTATCTTGTCTGCCACCTGATTGAGAATTCCGACCAGACTGAAGAGAAGCAGAGGCCAGGAATATTTGAGCATCCTCTTTGCCAAATCCTTGTCAAAACCATAGCTGATACCTGCAATCTCCTTTGAGAATCCAAAAAAGACAATGAGGGCACACAAGAGATTGGCAAAGAAAATCAATCCCACTCCGTAATCAAAATATTGGAAAATGCCGGACAATGCAGGGATTGAAGGCATCACCAGGAAAATAAACAAATTCAGAAGGACATTGGGAATGATAAAGGCAAACTTGAGCAGCATAAACTTAACAGGTCTGCCCTGCTGTCTCAGGCGGGAGAACATAATGGCCTGAAAAGCGTCGCAGGATACAATGACAGCCATACAAGCTATGTACTCCGGATGCTGCCCGTATCCCATCACGGTGGAGACAGGCGACAAGCAAATCATTATGACCGCCAGAAACACCAGGCATACCAGTCCAACAAGCCTCAGAGATGTACTGTACACCATATCACTGTTCTCCCCTTCTTTGTTTGAAAAGCGGAACAAGGTGGTCTCCATACCAAAAGTCAGCAAGGCGAGAATTAAGGCCGTATATGCGTACAAATTGGAAACAATCCCATAGCCTCCGCTCTCGGCGGATATCCGGTAAGTATGAATAGGGACGAGCAGATAGTTGAGAAATCTCCCGACTATACTGCTCATCCCATAGATAGCTGTATCTTTTGCAAGCGCTTTCAGATTCATAGTGCTGCAAAAATAGCAAAAAATGTACTTATTTGGCTTGGTCTGATTTCAGATATTTGTCAGCCATATCCATATAGAATTTCCAATCAAATGCGACAATATCGTGCCCACCTTCACGGACGTGATAATCGACACGGTCCTTATATCCCAGAAATTCGTAGACTTTTTCCGCTTCATCAGATGCCATCTTCTCTCCGGTAGGATCTGCCCAAAGGTCCTCTGTGGCACTTGCTACACAAAGTGGTCTGGGAGCAATCAGAGCAAGGAGTTCGTGCTGATCGAAAGGGAGGGCGTTCTCATTGCGGATATATTTCTTGAAATTACCGCAGAACCAGTGCGGGAAAGCATTGTTTATCACTTCCAAAGTCTCACCCACTGCTCTTCTTGAGATTGCAGTTCCACCGCAACCCGAATCATTGGATACCACCATTGCAAAACGCTGATCCGAAGCTCCTGCCCAGAGAGCAGTCTTGCCCAGACGGGAGTGCCCTATGGAAATCACCTTTGTAGCATCGATATCGGGATCTGTCTGAAGATAATCCAATGCTCGGCTCATTCCCCAAGCCCAGGCAGCAATAGTGCCCCATTCATCAGCCTCAGGATGTGATTTTCCGTCTTTATAGAAGAGCTTGTGAACACCATTGGTAAATGAATCATCCCAATCCGGGTCAACATCATCCCTGCTGAAGGTGGCAAGACCGTATCCGCGACTGAGAATATCCTCAAGGGGCCATCTTCTTTCGTTTGTTCCACGCACATATGGAGTATATCTTCCAAAGCGGGAATACTCAGCCCTTTCCGGTTCAGTAACACACTCCTCCAATGTCACACCCATATTTCCCGCAAAATTGATTCCAAGGAAAGTGGGGACAGGACCCTGCACATTATTTGGGACAATCACAAGAAGTCTTATATATTGTGATTCCTCTTTATTGAAATAAATGCCCACCTCTTTGAAAGTTGCTTTCCCGCCAAGAGCGTCCGGAGTCTGTTTCAATAGTTTGAAATGCATCTCGGAGGGCTTCCCGGGAGCTCTGCCGAACATCTCTTTCTCAAACAGGGCATACAGCTCCGGCCTTCTTTGGTTGAACCACTGCTCAGGGCTGGTCACCTTTTCCCCGTTCTGCATTGTCAGAGCATCGGGAAGAGTGAATTCGGGAACCATAGCCTCATCATAATTGGGGGCCGGTCTGGTAAGTCCAAGGTCAGAGGTAGAGAAGGGATTCTGTATTGCCGCGTGAGCGCAGGCCTGCGCAGCGACTTCCTGATCGTGGAAGACAAAAGGAGTGACATAACTGTTGCCTATCACTGTTCTGCCAGTGATGGCCTCGTACCAAGTACAGGCAGCTATGTAGCGTCCGACAGTATGATTGAGGTGGAACCCATCCCTCGTGACATTTTCCTCAACATAAGAGCCCCGCAGATTCTGAACAGCCGTTCCTACCGGAATGACGGAGAATTTGTACTTTGCACATATCTTCTTGGAGACTTTCATTATTGCATCATACATTGTCTTTTGACTGCATCCATAGTTTGCAAAACCATCGTGGACTACATTCGGTGCATAGGCCCAGGTCTGATGCCAGAAAAATTTTGTACCCGCAGGCACTCTTGCTTTCACATATTTCAACAAGCCTTTCAGATACGGCTCGTAAGTTTCAATCTGCCCGGAGTAGTGACTTGCCTGCTGGAATGTCACTATATCCCACTGCTCATCAGCGAGGGCTGTCTCCAGGGTAACATTCTGCGTGTATGTCTTCTTCCCGTCAGCAGAAATCTTGCAATACTGATAATCCGCAGTGTTATTGACCGAATTATTAAAATGTCGCTCAAGGGAACATCCTCCGATATACATATCTCCGATGATGATGTTCACGCCGTCAGCTTCTCCCAATTCGTGGAGATTCTGTTCAACTGCATCCATAGAAAAGCTGTTTCCTATGGCAAGGACCTTGATGGTTTTTTCCTGTGCAGACACAGTTAGGGCAAGTCCCAGGAAAAGAAGGACCGCAAGACAAAGAGTTCTTAATGTTTTCATGTGGTTTATAAAAAATGCGAAAACCGGTCACAATAATGGCCGGTTTTCGTATGTTATTCAAAAAATTAGTCGTTCAGAGAGAATCTCTTGAAGATGATAACCTTTGCATCCTTGTCTACAGCTGCCATAGCGGCCTTGACTGTCTGCTTGCCGTCACCCATCTGATACTCCTGCTCCTCGAGCGTACACTCTTTGAGGAACTTCTGTACGCGACCATTGGCAATCTGCTCAATCATCTGAGCAGGAAGATTGGCTGCCTTCTCAGCGCCGACTGTCTTGATGATCTCACGTGCCTTGTCCGCCATCTCGGGAGTAAGCCATCCCTTAGAAGTATTGGACTCAATGTGAGCCTCACTGTCAACGTGAGCGGGGTTGATACCTGCCTTCTTGAGTGCAGCATCAACTGCCTTCTGAATCTGCTCTTCCTTGGTCTTCTCGATAGCTACCTGCTTCTCAGACTCAAGAACTGCTGCAGGGCAGTCAGCTGCTGAAATGGAAACGGGATTCATAGAAGCAACCTGCATTACAACACCCTTGGCGATGTCAAGAGGAAGTTCCTTGTTGAAACCTACGATAGCTCCAAGTTTGCCATTGATCTTGTGAATATACTCTTTGATGTAAGGAGCCTCAACGCGAGCATAGAATGCGAGCTCGTGCTTCTCTCCTGTCTTTCCTGTCTGCTCGGTAACGGCTTCCTCAACAGTACGTCCATCGGCCATCTTACAAGCCTTGAGGCCATCGAGGTCCTCAGGGAAGTTAGCCATCGCAACGTCTGCTATAGCCTCTGCGAGGTTCTGGAAATCTGAATTCTGAGATACGAAATCGGTTTCACATCCCAAACATACGAGAATACCCTTTCCTGCGGATATTCTTGCCTTGACAGCACCTTCGGTAGCGTTGCGGTCAGCTCTCTTCGCTGCCACAAGCTTACCCTTCTCACGTATGATTTCCATTGCTTTGTTGAAATCACCGTCAGCCTCGACGAGTGCTTTCTTGCAGTCCATCATACCTGCGCTTGTCATCTTACGTAACTTCATTACGTCAGCTGCTGAAATTGCCATAGTGCTTGTCTTTTTTAATTATTCTTCAGTATTAACCTGCTCTGCCTCGGGAGCTTCAGCCTCATCAGCCTTTGAACCCTTGCGTGCGCGGAGTTTCTTCTGAACGGGCTTTGCTGCCTCTTCCTCCTCAGAAACTTCCTTGTCTTTCTCGAGTTTCCTCTCTTCCAATCCTTCCTGGATAGCCGCACAAAGTACATTCATGATACACTCAATTGACTTTGTAGCATCATCATTTGCCGGAATCACATAATCAATAGGGGTAGGATCGCAACATGTATCAACAATAGCGAATACCGGGATATTGAGACGATTGGCTTCCTTGACTGCATTGGCCTCTTTCTGAACGTCAACTACAAATACTGCTGACGGAAGGCGGCTCATGTCGCGGATTGATCCGAGGTTCTTCTCGAGCTTGGCCCTCTGGCGGTCCACCTGAAGGCGCTCTCTCTTGGCGAGCTTATCGAAGGTACCATCTTCCTTCATCTTGTCGATGGTACTCATCTTCTTGATTGCTTTACGGATGGTAGGGAAATTGGTAAGCATACCACCTGCCCATCTCTCTGTTACTGAAGGCATGTTAACAGATGCTGCTTTCTGGGAAACAATATCTTTGCCTTGTTTCTTTGTGGCTACGAAGAGGATTTTGCGGCCTGACTTTGCAAGTTCCTTCATTACCTCGGCAGCCTCGTCTATCTTGACGATAGTCTTGTGCAGGTCAATAATGTGAATCCCATTCTTCTGATCGAAGATATAGGGAGCCATCTTAGGATTCCACTTACGGGCAAGATGTCCGAAGTGTGCGCCTGCATCAAGCAATTCTTGGAAATTTGTTCTAGACATTTCTTTTAATCTTTTTAATTTTCTCTTTTCATCAATTTACGGGTAGTGGCCTTGCCAGTCCCGAAAATTTTCCGCAGTGTGGCACTTTTGATCCCGGACATCCGTCCAGCAAAAGTTTCAACCACATCTGTGCAAAACAGTATACGTGACTAACGTTTACTGAACTGGAAGCGTCTGCGTGCACCAGGCTGACCGGGTTTCTTTCTCTCGACCTCGCGAGCGTCGCGGGTGAGGAAACCTGCTGCCTTCAATGCAGAACGGTAAGCATCCTTGTCAACCTCGCAAAGTGCACGGGCGATACCAAGTCTGATAGCCTCAGCCTGACCTTTGATTCCGCCACCGTCAATAGTGATGGTAATGTCAAACTGACCTTCAGTCTGAGTAAGTGCGAGAGGCTGATTCACCACGTAACGAAGAGACTCCTCCTTGAAGTAATTGTCAAGAGGACGATCGTTGATGGTAATGTTACCTTTTCCAGCTACAATATAAACGCGAGCTACAGCTGCTTTACGTCTTCCAAGGGCGTGTGTCTGTTCCATTTGCTCTGTTTAAATTTCGTTCAACTTAATTTCTTTGGGGTTCTGTGCCTGATGAGGATGCTCAGGACCTGCATAAACAAACAGGTTTCCGAGAATATCATCACCGAGACGTGTCTTAGGAAGCATACCCTTAACTGACATCCTAATCAATTCAGCAGGTCTCTTTTCGAGGATCTCCTTGGGAGTAGTGAAACGCTGTCCACCGGGATATCCTGTGTAACGTGTGTAAACCTTGTCTGTCATCTTGTTTCCCTTGAGAATCACTTTCTCGGCATTGATAACGATAACGTTGTCACCGCAATCAACGTGAGGGGTGAATCCGGGCTTTGTCTTGCCGCGAAGGACAAGAGCAATCCTGGATGCAAGACGACCAAGCGCAAGATCTGTTGCATCAATAACGACCCACTCTTTCTTTACAGTCGCTTTGTTAAGCGATACTGTTTTGTAGCTTTGTGTGTCCACTGTCTTGATCTTTAATTAGTTAATAAAAATTGCGATCCCTACACAACATAGGGACCGCAAATGTACGCATTTTATTTCATTAAACCAAACAAGGTCTGCTTGAAATCGTTTTCTTCCTCCTCAGACAAGAACGAAGCCTTGATTGGAACAAAAGACAGACGTGACTTCAAGTTGACCGAGACCCCGGGGCAATCGAGGATTCTCTGGAAATCCTTCTCGGTCGTTATCACCGCGGACGTCGGGAACTGCCTTGCCGCTGATTCAATCGACAGGATATCACGACGGGAGAACCAGTGATGATCGGGGAACTTGATATGCCGGACAATCTGATAACTGTCGCACAAATAATCTCTGAATGCCGAGTCAGCGGCAATCCCTGTAAACAGAATGGCCCTCTTTGAATAAGAATACCTCTTATCCATCTGCGAGTACACTCCGACAGGCTGGCAATAATCAACTGTCGTGAAGAATACCTTCGCCTGAGACTTGCCGAGATTCAATTTATCGATACACTCCTGCCTCTCTTCTTCGCTTAAATAATGGGGACATTTGGTGATAATGATAATGTCAGCGGCCCTGACTCTTTGTGGCAAATCTCTCAAATTGCCATAGGGCAACAATTTGCTTTCTGTAATAGGCCGGCTGTAGTCCACAAGTACAATATTGACAGTCGGAAGAAGATTTCTGTACTGGAATGCATCGTCGAGGATAATCAATTCTGCCGGGCTGAACTCTTTGTTGCGGCATTTGCGCCCCTTCTTTGACTCACCGATCTTTTGGGGATGACAAAGAAAATCACAACCCTCAATCCTATTCTTGTCCACTGCCACCGTCACTTGAGGGAATTTTCTCTTTATCTGCATAGGCTCGTCTCCGTAATAGAGAGTGGACTCTGATTCTATCACCTGTTGGAATCCCTTTGACTTGCGTTTATAGCCCCGGGACAGAACAGCCATATGCTTGAACGCCCAATCGGGTTCTTGAGCGAACATCCTGAGTAACATTTCAGTGTGAGGTGTCTTGCCGGTACCTCCGACAGTAACATTCCCTATACAAATCGTCGGGACCTCACTTCTGACTTGCTTTCTCCATCCACGATTAAATAAGGCGTGTCTTATTTTCAATACTATTCTATATATCATATTCCATAAACATTGTTACTTGTTGTCATTTCCACATCTCCCCATTGCTTGGCCACATAATCCAGAGTCAAGAACAACTCTTCGGGATCCCTGAGAGTCACAAGCTTGATCCTGGTTTCCTTGAATTCAGGCAAACCTTTGAAATAACAGGAAAGATGCCTTCGCATCTCAAGAACCCCTGTCACATTCCCCTTCAGATCAAGAGAAAGTCTCAGGTGCCGTTTGGCAAGATCAACTCGGTCCCTTACACTCATAGGAGGGAGTACTTCTCCAGTCGCAAGATAATGCTTTATCTCCGAAAAAATCCAAGGATGTCCGAAAGAGGCTCTTCCGACCATTATTCCATCCACCCCATATCTATCGAAGCACTCCTTCGCCCGTTGTGGAGTAGTCACATCCCCATTGCCGATAATCGGTATCTTTATTCTTGGATTATTCTTGACGTCACCGATCAATGTCCAGTCGGCATCCCCTCTGTACATCTGCTGACGAGTCCGCCCGTG
>DCIC01000116.1:13106-57091 GCA_002315825.1 Bacteroidales bacterium UBA1736
GTCTTCACGGTGACAGGTTTGTTAACGGCTTCGACTACGGCCTTGGTAATCGCCACCATTTTGTCCGGTTCACGCATCATTCCGGAGCCGGCACCTCTCCCAGCGATTTTATTGACGGGACAACCGAAATTAATATCTATCAGGTCGCACCCATGACCGCCCGCTATTTCCGATGCCCGTTCAGCCATCTTAGCCGCCTCGACCAAAGATTCCGGGATATGGCCATAAATCTGAATGCCGACAGGCGACTCTTCTTCTGATGTCATCATCTTGGCTATTGCCTTGGACGCATCCCTGATCAATCCATCGGATGGAACAAATTCAGTATAAACCATATCAGCTCCGAATTCTTTGCACACTACACGAAAGGATGCATCAGTGACATCCTCCATAGGTGCAAGCAGAACCGGCTTATCTCCTAAATCTATATCCCCTATCTTCATTTTTCCGCAAGTGGTGGACAAAAATACAAAATAGTGTCTACATTTGTTCAGTATCGTACATAAATAACTTTTGTATTATGAAGGAAATTAAATCCATCGGTGTTCTGACCTCCGGAGGTGATGCCCCTGGAATGAATGCAGCCGTCAGAGCCGTCACCCGCGCTGCCATCTACACGGGAATGAAGGTCTTCGCCATCTACCGTGGATATGAAGGTCTTATCAACGGTGAGATCAAGGAGTTCACTACCGAAAGTGTGAGCAGTACCATTCAGAGAGGTGGAACCATTTTGAAAACGGCCCGCAGTGAAGAGTTTATGACAGAAGACGGTAGGAAGAAGGCTTATGAAAACATTGTCAAATTCGGAATAGATGCTTTGATCGTCATCGGCGGAAACGGATCGCTTGCCGGGGCCCAGCAATTCGCTCTGGAGTTTGACATTCCCTGCATCGGTCTGCCTGGCACCATTGATAATGATCTTTTTGGCACCGACTCCACAATCGGATACGATACCGCGCTCAATACGATCGTTGAATGCGTGGATAAAATCCGAGACACAGCCACATCCCACAACAGGATATTCTTTATCGAAGTGATGGGCAGGGACGCCGGATTCCTGGCTATGAACAGTGCTATCGCCAGCGGAGCGGAAGCCGCAATCATACCCGAAGACAGGACCGATATCGACCAACTTGAGCAGTTTATCAGTCGGGGAGTAAGAAAAAGCAAGAACAGCAGCATAGTACTGGTTTCGGAGAGCAAGAAAGACGGTGGCGGTGCTATGCACTATGCAGAGCGCGTGCGCAAAGAGTATCCACAATACGATGTAAGAGTCACCATTCTTGGACATCTGCAAAGGGGCGGGACACCGAGTGCCTTTGACCGAATCCTCGCCAGTAGGATGGGAGTAGCCGCCATTCTGGCTCTGACAGAAGGACAACGCAATATAATGGTAGGTATCTCCAATGACCAGATTGTCTACGTACCTTTCTCCCGTGCCATCAAGTTCGACAAACCTATCAATCAGAATCTGGTTACTGTCCTCGGTATTCTTTCAATATAATCAAGCCCTTCGGGACAGCAACGGGGTTAAAAGAAAGGCGGCCTGACAGGTCGCCTTCTTTTTTGAGATTCACTATCAAAAAATCTTATGCCATCATATATGCATTGACAGCCACAGCTACAAAAAGGAGGACAATGATAGTGACAACAATGTCTCCGATGACTTTAACTCTCTTGAACCAAGTCTGGCCATTCCAGCCTACGGTTTGGAACATGCTCCAGAAACCGTGTGTAAGGTGGAACCAGAGGGCCACAAACCAAATGATGTAGAGTATCAGATTGACAATATTGCCAAAATAAGTGGTCAGAAGAAGATAAGGATCATTGGCCGCACCCTCGCCTACAAACTCGGCAAGCTGCATCTCTGCCCAGAACTGAGTAAGATGGAAAACGATAAAGCCCACAATGACAATACCGAGCACGAACATATTCCTTGCAGCCCAAGAATCAGCGGCACCCTTGTTGCTGACTTCATAGCGCTGAACTCCGCCACGAGCCTTCACGTTGCGTACTGTAAGCCAAATGCCGTAAAGGATATGGACGAAAAATCCCAACGCGAGGACAGGTACCATAATGGAGATGAAAGGAGTGGACATAAAGTCGCAACCGAGCTTGAAAAGACCGTCTCCGGCTGAGAAGAGAGTCTCATCTGGAGCCACGTTTCCGAATGTACCCCTCATTGAATCAATGAGAGAGAAAGAATTAATCGTCACGTGAATCAAAAGGAACAAGATAAGGAATGCTCCTGTGACGCTCTGAATAAATTTCTTTCCGATTGATGAATTGAAAATGAACATATTGATGAATATTATATTCGATAATAAGTGTCTCGGCCGCAAATATAGGCTCTTTCTTGCAAGTTTCATAATTTTCTTTGTAAATTTGTTCGATATCAAAGCGCGACAATATGTACAAAAGAGTCTTATTGAAACTTAGTGGTGAGAGCCTGGGAGGCCCGTCCGGTAGAGGGATTGACGAATCGAGCCTGAGCAAGGCCGCAGAAGAGATTGCTGCCGCAGTCCAGGCCGGAATGCAGGTGGCAATAGTTAATGGAGGAGGCAATATTTTCCGCGGTCTTCAAGGCGTGGGAAAGGGCTTCGACCGCGTAAATGGAGATAAGATGGGTATGCTGGCCACTGTGATCAATTCTATGGGACTGGCTATGGCTTTGAGATCAAGAGGAATAAAAGCCGAAGTTTTCACCGCCACGCCAATGGAGCCCATTGCCCGCTACTATGTCCGTGACGAAGCCGTCAGATTCCTCGAAGAAGGAGGGGTTGCTCTCATTGCAGGAGGCACAGGGAATCCTTTCTTCACAACTGATTCCGGAGCCGCGCTCAGGGCTCTTGAAATTGGGGCTGACGCCGTATTGAAAGGCACCAGAGTGGATGGGGTATATACTGCAGATCCCGAAAAGGATCCCACTGCAGTCAAATACGAGAATCTTACTTTCAGCAAAGCGATTTCAGACCATTTGAAAGTAATGGACCAGACTGCATTCGCTCTGTGCGAGGAAGGCAACATTCCCATCATAGTTTTCGATATGACAAAGAAAGGAAACCTGACACGCATTCTCAATGGAGAGAATGTCGGAACCACAGTACACAAATAATAAAAAATAACAGCCATGTTGACAGACAAAGCAAAAGACATCATCTCTGCGGCCGACAAAAAAATGAAGGATGCCGTAGCTTTCCTCGAGGAAGACCTCAAGACATATCGCGTAGGTAAAGCCAATCCCGCAGTATTCAATAATGTAATGGTCAATTACTATGGTTCGATGACACCCATACAGCAGGTGGCATCCGTTTCCACTCCCGATGCAAAGACTCTGGCCATTCAGCCCTGGGAGAGAAATTTGATTCCGGCCATCGAAAAAGCCATTATTGATGCCAATATCGGTTTGACCCCCCAGAACAACGGAGAGATTATCCGCTGTACCGTACCCGCACTCACAGAGGAGCGCAGAAAAGAATTGATCAAGAAAGCGGGCGCAGCAGGCGAACAGGCAAAAGTCGTTGTCAGGAACAACCGCCGCGATGCTATTGACCTCCTGAAAAAGGCTCAGAAGAACGAAGGCCTTTCCGAAGATACCGAGAAGGAAGCCGAGGAAGAAGTTCAGACAATCACTGACAAGAACATCAAGGCTGTCGATGCCCTGATTGCTACGAAGGAGAAGGAAATCCTAACCGTTTAATCCCCGGCGCAATGTCACCAGAGAGCAATATTTACGCAGCCAGAGTCTCTGCCCTGCGCACGTTGATGTGCGACAACAACTGGGATGCCGTCATCATCAGCGGTTCGGATCCCCATTGCAGTGAATACCCCGCGCCAAGATGGAAGCAGGTAGAATGGTTGTCCGGCTTTACCGGAGAGACAGGTGACATCGTCCTCACCCGTGAACACGCAGGATTATGGACCGATACCCGATACTTCATCCAGGCCAACAAACAGCTTGAAGGAACAGGGATAGAACTCCACAAGACCAGGATTCCGGAGCAGGTCCTGATACCCGAATGGCTGGCAAGCCAGGCATTCTCTGGCAAGAATATTGTCAATATTGCATTGGATGGCCTGTGCCAGAGCGTTTCAGATATTCAGGCTCTCAAATCACACTTTACTGACGACCGGGAGGTCAGAATCATAGATGTCCCCGATATGCTGTCCAGACTCTGGTTAGACAGGCCAGGTGTTCCTGACACTCCTATTTTTACTCTTGAAGATAAATATGCAGGCGAAAGCAGCGACAGCAAGATAGAATGGCTCCGACACTTCATCAAATCTAAAGGCTGCGACGCTATGCTCATCTGCGCGCTCGACGAGATTGCGTGGATGTTGAATATCAGAGCTAATGATATAGAATACAATCCTTTTGCAATCTCATATCTGATTGTGTCCGAGGATGACGTGAAATGGTTTGTAAGAGAGAATTATGATGACATAGGGATTGCTCTGAGTGAAAGTACGGGACGTCTGTTCATCAATCCGGAGGGAATCAACTACCATCTTTATTCAATTCTTGATAAAAACAATCTCGTCACAGGTTCTTCTCCCATCGCTCTTAGAAAGGCCATCAAGAACGAGGTCGAATTGAAGGGAATGAAAGATATCCATATTCCCGACGGCATCGCAATGGAGAAATTCCTTTTCTGGCTTGACGAGAAGCTCAACAACGCAGAAGAGCCCGACGAATGGGAAGCTTCTGAGCAACTGGGAAAATACAGAGCTGAAGCCACCGGTTATCTGGGCAACAGCTTCGAGACCATCTCCGCATTTGGAGAAGGCGCAGCTCTGCCTCATTACTGCACGCCCAAGGTGAATGCTCCGAAAATACGCAAAGACGGACTTTACCTTTGTGATTCAGGAGGACAATATCTGAATGGAACAACCGATATTACCAGAACCGTTCCAACGGGTCGCTGCACCCAGCTAGAGATGGAAGACTACACGCTCGTTCTTAAAGGGCACATCGATCTTGAGATGGCAGTATTCCCAAAAGGTACTGCAGGTTGTCAGATTGATTATGCCGCACGCTCCCCACTCTGGAAGCATTTGAGAAATTACGGACACGGAACAGGACACGGTGTCGGCCACTGCCTTGGAGTACACGAAGGGCCTCAGGAAATACGGCAGAATTTCAATAGTCAGCCCCTCCTTGCAGGAATGGTAGTAACTGACGAACCAGGAATCTACAGGGAAGGTTGCCACGGTGTCCGCCACGAAAATATGTTATTATGTAAAGAGCTTCAGACCAACGAATTCGGAACGTGGATGGGGTTTGAGCCGCTTACTCTGTGCCATTTCGACACTAGACCTATTATCAGAGATTTACTCTCAATGGACGAAATCCAATGGCTGAATGACTATAACAAGAAGGTTCGCGAGACACTTTCTCCCCTATTGCCAACCAAAATAGCAGAATGGCTTGCAGAAAAGACCAAAGCTATATAAGATCAGCAATGATATCGTCTGAAACAAAAAAATGAGTTTCAGGTATTCGGATACGGCCATCAGACTGCTCCAGAGCTCCTTCTGCGAGCAGTCTTTTTTTGGCACCGGTATCAGGCAGCAAGTCCTCTGATATGCCTTCTGAGGTTCTGAGTGAGAGCATTATCGTTTCTTCCCGGACCTCTTTTTCAGTCAATATTTCCTGCTGAATCTCCCAATCAAGAGAAGAAGTATTCCACAGCCGGCGATAACCATCAAAAGAATGGGCCCCCGGGCCGAGACCGACATAGGGAAGCCTGCGCCAGTAAGAAGCATTATGCACCGCCTCACGGCCGGGAAGAGCAAAGTTGGATATTTCATAATGTCTGAACCCTCTGCCCCTCAATTCTGAACATAAAAAATCATACTGCCGACGGCACAACTCTTCATCGGCCTCATTGTATTTTCCTTGTTCCACATATTGTCTGAGGATGCTTTCGTCCTCAATGCTGAGCTGATAGGCGGAAATATGGTCAGGCCCCAGTGCGATTACATCCCTTACACTCTTCTCCCACACTGTATCATCAAGGCCCGAAATACCGAAGATCAAGTCTAGACTGACATTACCCACACCGCAAGTCCGAAGGATGTCATAGGCCTTGACTGAGTCATCCACGCTGTGCCTGCGATTCATCCATTTCAATACACCCTCATCCATTGACTGAAGACCCATACTCACTCTATTGACCCCAAGGTCAAGGAGACGCTTGACATAGTCTTCTCCCTTTCCAACTATGTCATCGGGATTGACTTCAATAGTAAATTCCTCATAATCATCATACCCCAATGCCCTGACAATAGTTTTCACATCCTCGGCCCTCAACACTGACGGGGTCCCTCCTCCCATATACAAAGTATGAGGGGAGGACCTCCGGGCCTCCTCCAAGGAGGTGCGCCTGCGTCTAATCTCCTCTATCAGGAATGACAAAAATTTATGCACCTCAGGGGTGTCATCTCCGTGACAAATCTCGGAGTAGAAGCCGCAATAGGTGCAAAAACTTTTACAAAATGGAATATGGATGTAAATCATCAGCGGAGCAGGACTTCCGCAGTTCCTAGAAGAGCTTGCTCGGTATATGCCTCAACCGTATAGACACCCTTATTGAAAGAAGGTATATCGTTGAGATAAATACTGAGTTCGACTTCCTTTCCTTCGTAATCCACCTCTCTTGAAGCAGAAGCCATCATCGTCTGCCCCTGGCAGTTGAAAGAGATCTGATTACTGTTTACGAGCAGAATCCCCTCAGGATCTTTCACGCGAATATATACTCTGGTAGGGCCCTTGGGCGCAAGATCATTCTCCACAAGGCTCAATGTGGCGAGCATCCTTACGACACGGCTGCTCCTGTCTGTAATCTTGTCTGTCGAATTATAGGGATCAAGTCTGAGTCCGCGAGCTTTGATGACAGAACCTGCTGCGACCTGTCCGGAAAGGTTCTGGACTCTCTCCGACAACTCTGCATTGGCCTTCTTGGAAGCGGCCGCATCCTTGCGGGCAGCGGCTACCTGCTGAGTCAATTCGTGATTCAGGGTATTGAGGGAGTCAATCTGGACAATATAGTTCCTCATAATGCTCCTCAGTGTTCCCAGCTCTTTCTCATACTGACGCATCTTCGCACGATTGGTTGCATCTGTCTTTTTGATCCTTTCCACGAGCTGAGCCACTTCCTCACGTGAAGAATCCAACTGCGCATTGATGGTATCATAGTCTGAAGACAAATTGTCGTAATCACCCTGCAGAGACACGATCTGCTCTGTAAGGTCAGCCTTCTCCATATTCAGATCACGGACCAGTGACGCCTTGGATATCCAAATATATGCAAGCAAGATGGCAAGGGCCGCAGCCACTCCGATAAGGATATTCATTGTCTTTTTCAATCCACCGTTCTGGCTTTCGCGAGCCTGACGATCCAATCTCTCAAGCGGGTCTTCTTTCATCATTATTTTCAGTTTATTGATTTAAGGTACGAATGTAACAAAAATATGTTAATTTTGGGAAAACTTTTATACCCGCAAATATGAAATACTTTATCCGTGCCATCAAATATTTCGTCTACATTTCTTTTCTTATGTTCTTTATCCTGGCTGTACTTGCTATGATGGGAATGATCAGCACCGATATCAATGTGATTTTTCAGGACGGGTACACATCTCTGCTCAAGATCGGGATAATGTTTTTGGGTGTTTCCCTGATTTACCCGAAATTCGGTTATTCCAAGAGGGGAGTCGTGATTCCCGGAGAATATTCGCAGATCAGAGGTGAAGTAATACGCTTTATGGATGAACATAAATACTTCCTCGAATCAGAAGATGAAGAAAAGCTATGTTTCCGTCTCAAATCCATCACCAGCCGTATCTTTAGAATAGGTGAAGATAGAGTCACTATGACACGTGACATCGCAGGATTTGTTATCGAAGGCTCCTCCAAAGATATCCATAGGATTGTATATGGCCTGGAAGAGAATTATCGGAACTCAGTGGATTAGTTCAGCGGCCGCCGCAGTAAGCGCCTCATAGAATTCATCTCCGAATTCTTCTCGTATCGGTCCTTCCAGAAACTGATAGACTCTGATGCCATCTTTCTTCCCTTTTTCGAAGGCATCGCTGCAGATACCCCAGCGATGCAGGTTCAGCGCCAATCCCCCTCCGGTAAGTTCTGTCACCCTGATAGGGTACAAACGGCAGGATATCGGCTTGTGAAAGGAGCACCCACCGGCAAAGAAACATTTCTCAATGGCACAAAGACAATTACCCTTCCCATCAAAATGTGAATAGGCACATTCCTGAGTACCGCCTATAGTGGGGGTAACCATATCCCCTTCAATATCAATATCAAAAAAGCCCTTTGCCTCGGCCTCCTGACGTCCGGCCTCACTCATCAGCGAAGAGAAGGCCCCGTATTCTTTTTCAATGATTTCAGCCTCATCCTCCTTCAAAGGAGCTCCGCTGTCACCGACAATGCAACATTCCCCCTTGCACTTTTCGTAATCGCAGGAAAAATACTCGAAGATCACATCTTCTGAGACAAGGCAATTGCCTATCTGAATAATGGTCCCAAAACCGTTATGCCCCATCATCAATTCTTTTTCAAGACAACATACTCAACTCGCGCACCTTCCGACAGCAGGTTCAGAAGACTCATATACGATGATGTCTTCATCGCCCTTATCCTATCCTGATATTTTCCCGAAAAGTCTTTCCCCTGTGAATACCTGTAGAACACAAACTCTTCCAACCACTTGGGATCTGACATTCGGACATTGTACTGATCGATCAGATAACTTTTGTACAGGGAGAATTCCTCTTCAGAAAGAGCAGTCTCCATAAGCGAAGCTATAGCCTCCCTGCATTTGCCGATAGCAGCTGAAGGATTGTCGGTTTCACCGAATTTGACAGTGAGAGTCATTCTCTCTTGAGGGAAAAGTTCCACATTGGTCTTGACCTCTGCGCGAAGCTCTTTTTCCATCATTGCCTTAAGGAAATCCAATGCGATGAAAGTTTCCGCGCTCACTGGCGAAATGACGGACATAGCAACAGTCACCCCGGGCTCCAGATCATCACTGTACTCCATATGAACAGACGAGCCATTTCGCAGCTCATACTGAATGGACGGACGGACATAATAGTTCTTATTAGTGGGAAGTCCGCCCAGATATTTTTCAAGAGTACTTCTGAGGGTCTTCTCCTCCAGGTCTCCAAGAATTACTATCACACCATCATTGAAACGCTTGAACTGATGGCTATAGTACTCCCGTGCGACATCATCCATATCCCCAGACAGGTGACTGACAAATCGATACTGAGAATAATCATAATCCCGGCGCATCAGACTGTCAATCGTGGCATCCAAATCAGATTTCTCCAGTTTTTTCAATTCCCTTCGCCGGTACAGATCAAATCCATCTTTATTGAGATTCCCTTCCTTTACCAGCAGAGACAATCCTTGAATAAGACTTACCAGAGAGGAGGTGGGGGCTGACCCGCATATCCTGAGGTCCGCAGGATTTGTGTTCACTTCAGTAATGATGCCCTTGAGGTCAAGGTAACGCTTGAATTCGTACCAATGCAACTTCCCGATGTCATAATACTCCAGAAGGTCACCTACAAACACGCTCGCCCCTCCTTTTATCACCATACCGAAATCGAAACGGCCTTTCTGCCCCATATTCTTGTAGATTACCCTGATTCCATTGTCAAACGTCCACATCTTTCCTCCCGTGACGGGATCAACGGATTCAGCCTTTATCTTTGCCCTTTTAGGGGATGGAAGATGAGGGAGGATTACAAGAGGGATGTCACCCACGTATGGTGTCGGCATCGTAGTGAGTACAGCTCCGACATATTTATTGAAAAGGTCCAGCTCATCCTTGTCCGGGAGCCGGTGAGAAAACAAAAATTTGTGATAGCTCGGGTTGATCGAAACAATGCTTCTGGCGCTGAGGTATTCGTCGAGGCTGGCACCGAACTGATCGAGATCATAATCCACAGCCTCTTTCAAACGTGACGCTTCCGGAATAGAAGGATCATTGATACCATATGCGGAATACAAATAGGAAATGCGGCTCTCCCTGATGACATCCAACTCTTCGGAATAGATTTTGTACAACAATTCTTCTTGAGCAAAGACTGGTGTAACAGAGAAAAGCCATAGAACTATCTGTAGTATTGTCTTTTTTCTCATATATGTCACAAATTTATAAAGAAATTTTAGTAGTTTTGCGTTTTCACCGATTATACAATAAAAACAAATACCAAGATTATGAAGAAAGTACTTTTATCACTTCTCACTCTCGCCCTTTCGCTTGGGCTGGCATCCGCACAGGATCTCGCACAGATTACAGAAACCTACAATAATGGAGCCAATGCTCTTGGTTCAGGAGATAAAGCCACTGCCCTCGGTTATTTTCAGACCGCATACAAACAGGCTGTCGCTCTTGGTGCAGACGGTGCAGACATCGCAAACAACTGCAAAAACGCAATTCCCAATATAGTTCTTTCCATAGCCAAAGATTACATCAAGGCTGCCGACTATGACAAGGCTATCGAGCAATTGAACACAGCAGTTGCCACTGCAAAAGAGTTTGCCGCTGATGCAACAGTAGACGAGGCAGAAAAACTCATCCCTCAGGTTCTCACTCAGAAGGGAAATGCTCTTCTCAAGAACAAGGATTTCGAAGGCGCAGCTGCAGCATTCAATAGCATTCTCGCAGCCGATCCCACCAACGGAGTTGCAGCATTCCGTCTCGGTCAGGCTCTCAGCAGCACAGGAAAGACAAAAGAGGCTATCGATGCATTCCTTAAGGCAGCAGAGAACGGTCAGAAGGACAATGCTTTCAAGCAGCTGGCCACTACTTTTCTCAAAGAGGCTTCATCCGATCTCAAGGACAAGGACTACAAAGCAGCCATCGAGAACGCTGTCAAATCTTGCGAATATCTCGAGTCAGCAAACGCATACAAGATTGCTGGTACAGCAGCAACGAGCCTCGGAGACAAGGCAAAAGCAATCGAATATCTCTCAAAATATCTCGAGCTCTCACCTTCTGCATCTGATGCAGCTCAAATCAAAGCAGCCATCGAGGCTTTGAAGAAGTAACAAATGACATTTCTGGAACTTCTTGCTCCAGCAAGAAACACTGATATCGGCATCGCGGCCATTGACTGCGGTGCCGATGCCGTGTATATCGGCGGGCCTGATTTCGGAGCCAGAAAGGCGGCCGGCAACTCTATAGGGGATATTTCAAGACTGTGTGATTATGCCCATAAGGTAGGAGCGAGAGTCTTTGTCACCGTCAACAATCTAGTGTTCCCGGAAGAGAGGGAAGATGTCCACCGGATGATGCTGGAAGCCCAGAAGGCAGGAGCAGATGCATTTATTGTCAGAGATACGGCAATTTGTGAATGGGACGACATCGTTGTTCCCCTTCACGCCTCCACTCAATGTGCGATAAGGACTGCAGACAAAGCCCGACTCTATGAATCCTTGGGGTTCTCACGGCTGGTTCTTGAAAGGCAACTTTCACTCAAGCAAATCAAAGAAATCCGTAAGGACGTAAGCTGCGAATTGGAATTCTTTGTCCACGGAGCGCTGTGTGTCGGCTACAGCGGCGAATGCTTTCTTTCCGAGTACATCAACGGGCGAAGCGCCAATCGGGGAGACTGTATGCAAGCCTGCAGGTCTCTATATGATCTGATTGATGAAAATGGCCGGACACTGATCCAAAACAAGGCTTTGCTGTCCTTGAAGGACTATAAGCTCAAAAACAGAATTCCTGACCTGGCGGATGCGGGTATTATTTCTTTCAAGATTGAAGGAAGGCTTAAAAATGAGTCATACGTAAAAAATGTGGTCAGAGAGTATTCTATGGCCATCGATGCATTCATTGCCGGGCAAAAAGGCAAGTTCGGCAGGTCCTCCTTCGGCAAAGCGGAAGGAGGCTTTACTCCAGATGTGAACAAGACATTCAACAGGGGATATACCGAGCTGTTCCTCAACGAGGTGAAAGACAAGTGGTCCTCAATGGATGCCCCAAAATCTATGGGAGAATTTGTCGGTATAGTACACGGACTTCGAAGAGCGGACAGGTATATTGATGAATTCACCATTATTCCTTCACGGAAAGGGCTGGCCCTGTCTAACGGAGATGGTTTCTCATTTGTCAGAGAATCCGGGATAAGCGGTTTCCGGGCCGATATCTGCCACGGACTTACTGTCAGATGCAAACACATCCCCGAACTGGCCGACGGGGTGGAAATCTATAGGAATATCAACCAATCCTTTGAAAAAGAGTTGGGGACAAAGCCCTGCAAAAGGTATCTGGAAGTCAATGTCTCCATTCACCGCTATGACGATGGGAGGTGGTGCGCGGCAGCAAAGAGTGATGACGGAAGATATGTCACCTGCGACATCCCCACAAGCGGAACTATGGCCGAAAACAGAGATAGAATGGTTGCCGTATTCCAAGAGCAGATATCAAAGAAGACCGGTCATTACAGTTTTACGTTGACAGGTATAGATGACAACTCTGAAGCAGATCCCCTACCCTTTCTGCCTGCAGCTGTGATAAATGGGGTTCGAAGGCGAATGGCTGAAGAGCTTGACAATTCACCTTGCATCATAAGACCTATGCTCAATTGCAGAGAGAGAAACGTTCATTTACGCCGGGAATGGAAGGGAGAAGGTTTTCCCACGGCAATTGAGAGAAAAGAACTGATGCGGTCCAAATACTGCATCAGGCAAGAATTGGGGATATGCCTCAAATCAGCAGGAAAGAAAGTCGGCACAGGACTCAGCCTTGAGAACAACGGGAAGGTATTCCCACTCGGATTTGATTGCAAGAACTGTGAGATGACCGTACTCAATCCAGATCTGGTCAACGAATCTCAAAGGTAAGGTCCACATCCCCGAAATGTCCTACCTCACCGTCATATTTCTGAAAATATGATGTTGACAACATACCTCTCCAGACTATATCATCTCTGTCCCGATACGGGATCTCCATCTCGAATCCATAGCTTTTGGAATTGACTTTGACCACAGCGGAACATTTCCAGGAAGTCACTGTCCCGCCATCATCCTCAATGACAAGAAAAGCAAATTTCTCCAACTGATCACTCCAGTCCGAGATTAAAACAGCATTGAAAGGAAGAGTCTTCCCTACATTCTTCCTTTTGACTGAAATCATAAAATCGGTAATCGTTGGCTGATATACCCGCATCTCGGCTTCCGTGCTCGCTGTAAATCCCTCGACAGCTCCACATTTGACCAGGAATTCACTGGCACCTCCGAACCAGCTGTCAAAGTTTCTCAAAGCGCAGAATTCTTTAAGTACAAGCATTTTATAATCCTGATCATCCCCCGATTTGACAAGGACCTCTCCGCCCTGTCCCCACT
Source organism: Bacteroidales bacterium UBA1736 (assembly GCA_002315825.1). Taxonomy (GTDB): domain Bacteria; phylum Bacteroidota; class Bacteroidia; order Bacteroidales; family UBA932; genus Cryptobacteroides. The sequence goes on from DCIC01000116.1 coordinate 26,488, forward strand.
GAGGATCCTCCTTGCGCCTCATTTCCAAGGTTTTGAAATTACCATCATCGTTTCTGTTAACAACCCATACCGGAGACGATTCCGCGAGCTTTTCATCCACAATAACTTCTTCGGTATATCGATTCCCCTCTTCATCTACACAAATTCTATATCCAATATTCGCACTGGCCTCAGAACAAGGATCAAAGGTAATGACTGGGAGCGTCTGTCCGTCCCAATCTTCGGAGTATGGCCAATAAATCTGAATATCAGACGAAATAAGGCTTTCTATATATTCCTTCACCGATTTTTCATCCACCGCCCCGGCTTTTGTTTTCATCTTCTCTCCCAGATATTCTTCTATCAAATCGCGCATTGGCCTTTTATAAACCTCCGCCTTTGTGGCGCTTGCTTCATCTCCTACTCCGGCACCGGGAGTAAGAAACAAATCCCGCATAGTATACTCTTCATCATAGCCGTTGATAGAAGACGAACTTACAGCGGAGAACACCTCTGTCATCTGTTCAACACTTACTGGAAGGGAAGAAATAAGACCGCTTACTTCTTCAAGCTCGGGGACGAAGGTCTGGTCCGGCAAGTTCTCAAGTTCAATAGGAATCTCATCACAAGAATAAAGCAGGAAAACGGGTATCAGTGCCCAAACGATCACTTTTTTCATACTACCAAAGATTATCATTTCCGGTTTCATGGCGCTATCAATTATTGTCAACGGACAAATTGACAATAATTTATCAGTGTTGACAAATTGAAAACCGATAAATATGAAAAAAGGCAATCAGGTGCCTACAACGGCTTTTTCGAAAAAATCACAAAGCGATTTTTATCAAAAATATCTTTAACAGATTTAGTATGAGCGAATCCAGCCTTGCGGAAAAGGGCAATCGTTTCTTCCTCCAATGCTTCATTAATCTCAACAATACCGACACCTTCATCAGTCAAAATGGCTGCCGCCCATTCAGAAATAGCCCGATAAAATACCAAAGGGTCGGAATCGGGAACGAACAAAGCTATGTGCGGCTCATAATCCAGCACATTGCTCCTCATTTGACCCTTCTCCCGAACCATCACATAAGGAGGGTTTGAAACAATCAAATCCACTGGGCCATACTTGGAAGAAGATCGGACATTCAGGATATCCTCCTTGACAAATCGAGGTCCTTTGGGAAAAGGTTGAGAAGAAGCAACGGACAAAGCATCAGGGGAAATATCCACCCCGGTCACATTCTCGCACTCCGTCTCAAGAAAAAGAGTCCAAGCAATGCATCCTGACCCGGTACACAGGTCTAGAACATGTGCACCTTTTCTAACAAAAGGGAGGGCAAGACTTATCAATTGCTCTGTCTCCGGACGGGGAATCAATACCGAAGGAGACACATTGAACTCCCTGCCGTAAAAGAGCGATTTACCGGTCACATATTGCACCGGTTCAGCCCGTTCCAAACGCTTCATCGCCTTTGTCAAGACAGAAACACTGTCGTCAGGGATTTGTGTGCCCGGCTCAACGATATGAGTGTAACTCTCGAAGCCAAGGAAATGCTTCACCAGAATTGATACAATAGACCTTGCCTCAGCCTCAGGATACAATCCATTCAACGAGGATACCGACTCTCTGATGAAACTTGAGAGAAGCACTATTTGCTTTCAATTATCGTCGACAAGAACGCTGTGATGTCCAATCCGGCGGCCCTTACCATCTTTGGAATGATGGATGCACTGGTCATTCCGGGCACATTGTTCACTTCAAGAAAATATAATTTTTCTCCGGAATAGATGAAATCCATACGAACGAATCCGGCACATCCGAGATAAGAGAAAATCTTCTCGGATGTCCTTCTTATCTCATCGGACAGGGCGGAGGGAATCTGAGCAGGGCATATCTCCTGGCTGGCGCCATTGTATTTCGCATCATAGTCGAAGAACTCGCAATCGGTAATAATCTCAACCTCAGGAAGAGCAATGACATTTTTGCCATCAGAATATACCCCACAGGTAAATTCTTGTCCACAAATGGCTTGCTCGACAATTACGGTATCACCTTCTGTGAAGGCGAAGTTAATGGCGGAATTCAATTCTTCGAGGTCCTTGACCTTTGTCACACCAAAACTGGACCCTCCGGCAGTAGGCTTGACAAATACGGGGAAAGTCATAGTATCAGCAACTTTGCTGCAAACCATCGAGATATCATCGCCCTTACGCACAAAGACTTCAGGGGCAAGACTGACAAACCCGGCATCCTTAAGACAACATTTGCAGGAATATTTGTCAAACACGACACTTGATACGAACGAGCTGCTGGTGCTGAAAGGGATTGACAACATCTCAAAATATCCTTGAAGTTGACCGGTCTCTCCCGGGAATCCATGCTGGACGATAAAGGCATAATCCAATTTCACCTTCTCTCCAAAAACCATAACGGAGAAATCATTTTTGTCTATCTCCGGTCTCGCCTCCTGAGGGAATGTGACCCTTACGCTGTTCTTTTTCCTGAACGCAGCCAGAGACCACACTCCGAAACGAGCAAAAATCTCATATACATCATACAGACTGTCATCAAGTCTGGAAGCGACATATTCACCGCTTCTGCATGAAAGTTCACTTTCTGAAGTATCACTACCGTATATTACGGCAACCGCATTGTACTTTCCCATATGTTTCATTCAAAAAAATACTCAACCTCTGTCCTTTGCCTTTCCACCATCTCATCATCTCCGCCGCTGCAGCTCAAATCAAGATTCATCCCGGCAGGCGCTATGAAACGATCCATCTCATTGATACCAAGCGACCCATCGGCCAATACCTTGGACATGAAAATACCCCAGATAGGAAGAGCCATATTGGCACCGCTTCCAAGAGCAAGGGTCTGAAAATGTACCTGCCGATCTTCTGCCCCTACCCATACCCCAGCGGTAAGACTGGGAGTATATCCAATAAACCATCCGTCAGAATTATCATTAGTGGTGCCTGTCTTTCCAGCAATCTGTCCCTTCAAGCCATAAACAGATCTCAATCTCGCCCCTGTGCCCTCATTTACAACACCTTGCATCAAATTGGCCATAAGGAAGGCCGTATTGTCTCCTATCGCCTCCCTCCTTCTGTTGGTAAACTCACTCAGAACATTGCCTTGACTGTCCTCGATTCTGGTGACAAACATTGGTGTAACGTACACGCCTTTCGAAGGGAATGAATTGTAGGCGGAAATCATCTCAAAAGGTGAAAGGTCAGCCGGTCCAACACACAGCGATGGGACCTCGTCGATATGAGAAGATACGCCCATCTTATGCATCATATGAGCCATAGCCTGAGGTCCGAACTGTTTCATCAAATACGCTGAGATATTGTTAGAGCTATGAGTCAGGCCCCATTTGAGTGTGACGGTCTTGCCGATCCATTCATCCTTGTCGGTACTTCTCGGAGTCCAAGTCTCACCATTCACAACAAATGATTGAGGAACATTGACCACCTTGTCACAAGGAGTCATACCCTCCTGCATTGCCAGAGTGTAGAGGAAAGGCTTGATTGTGGACCCAACCTGCCTCTTTCCCTGACGCACATTGTCATATTTGAAATATCTGTAATTCGGGCCACCGACATATGCCTTAATATGTCCGGTCATAGGCTCAATCGCCATAAACGCAGCCCTGAGAATTGACTTGTAATAGCGGATGGAGTCGTCGGGGGTCATTGTGGTATCAATGTAACCTTTCTCGTTCCAGGCGAAAACGCGCATCTTGGCCGGCTCGGAGAATGACTTCATTATTTCAGTTTCGGACTTGCCGTCTTTCTTCTGCAAGCGGTACCTGTCACTCCAGCGACGGGCCTGATACATCAACTGATTGATTGTCTCCTGATCGATGTCATTTGAGAAGGGTTTGTGCGTCTTTGCCTTGAGATCTCTCTGAAAGTCCTTCTGAAGTCTCTTCCCCAAGTGCTCAGCCACCGCTTCTTCGGCATAGCGCTGCATCTTATAATTGATAGTCGTATATATTCTCAGTCCATCTTTATCCAGATTGTATTCGGAGCCGTCCGCTTTCTTGTTCTTTTTCAGCCATCCATACAGATCATCGGTAAACCACGCGAGTGAGTCTGCAGAGTAGTCCTCCACATTATGATAACTTCCTCTCTTTGGTTTGTCCGCGCTCATTACCCTTCGGAGCATATCCCTGAAATATGGGGCAAGGCCCGCATTATGGTCCTGCACCTGATATGCAAGGGTAATGGGAATCTGTTGGATGGAATCACATTCCTCTCTTGTCAGGTAGCCGGCCTTCTTCATCTGACCGATAACGAAATTACGCCTCTGAAGCGCCTTGTCGGGATTAATGACGGGGTTGTATCGGGTAGGCTTATTGACCATCCCGACAAGCATTGCGCTCTCTTCGACGGTCAATTCCGCCGGAATCTTACTGAAGAAAGTCTCCGAAGCCGCCCTGATTCCAAAAGCGCTGCTACCGAAGAAAATGGAATTGAGATACATATCCACTATCTCCTCTTTAGTGTAGTCACGCTCAAGCTTGACAGCAGTAATCCACTCTTTCAATTTTGTCCACACCATCACAACCTTCGACCATCCTGGGATTCTGCTGTCAACCTCCTTCCTCGGATACAGGGTCTTTGCCAATTGCTGAGTAATCGTACTTCCTCCTCCCTGACTGCTATTGTGAAGCAGAAGAGTCTTGAAGGCAACTCGCCCCAGACCAATCATATCAATTCCGGAATGCTTGTAAAAACGGACATCCTCGGTTGCTATTGCTGCCTGCACCAAACTAGGTGCGAGTTCATCATAATTAACGAATGTCCTGTTCTCAATATGAAAAGTTGTGAGAATCTCTCCGTCTTCAGAAATAATCTGGGTGGCAAGCTTGCTGTCGGGGTTCTCCAATTCTTCGAATGAAGGAATCCTGGCAAACAATCCCACTAGCACCAGCATAATGGCAAGAAGGAGGAAAGGAGCTGTCAGAATAAGCCAAAACCACTTGATAATCTTTTTCTTCGTATTGTCCGTCATCGATCAATTCTATTTTTCTACAATTTACAAAAGTACCAATTAAATTTGGAAAATTGGGAGGTTTGTATCTTTCTTTGCAAAATGTTTTGAAAAAGATAAGCTTGAATCATGGAGGGGAATTTAGTCATTGTCGAGTCACCGGGTAAAGTTGAGAAGATTCAGAAATTCTTAGGAAAGGACTTCACTGTCAAGGCCAGTTACGGACATATCAGAGATCTTCAGGACAAAAAACTCAGCATTAATATTGAGGATAACTTCAAGCCCGAATATGTAGTCCCCGCTGATAAAAAGAAACGGATCTCAGAGTTGAAAGATGCCGCAACTAAGGCTCACACAGTATGGCTGGCATCCGATGAAGACCGCGAGGGAGAAGCCATTGCCTGGCATCTCGCCGAAACTCTCAAGCTTGACAAGACCAAGACGAAGAGAATCGTATTCCACGAAATCACAAAGGAAGCCATTCTCAACGCTGTCAAGACGCCAAGAGACATTGATATGAATCTGGTGGACGCCCAGCAAGCCCGCAGAGTTCTGGACAGGCTCGTGGGTTTTGAGTTGTCCCCCATCCTTTGGCGAAAGATTCAGCCAAAGTTGTCGGCAGGTCGAGTGCAGTCCGTTGCCCTCCGGCTCATTGTTGACAGAGAACGTGAGATTCTTGCCTTTCAGGCCAAGCCATATTATAAAGTGGAGGGAATCTTCCATCCCGAGGGGACAAAATCTTCTCTTGCCGTCAAAGCCATACTTGACGAGAAATTCGACACTATTAGCCAGGCCAAACAATTTTTGGAGGACTGTATTGGAGCGACCTTCACAGTCACAAGCCAGGAAAGCAAGGAGGGGCACAATCACCCTGCCGCACCGTTCACGACCTCAACTCTCCAGCAGGAAGCAGGAAGAAAGCTTCACTACCCCGTAGGGGTGACAATGCGCATCGCCCAGACTCTTTACGAACGGGGTCTCATCACATATATGAGAACCGACTCGACAAATCTTTCAAGCCTGGCTCTAAACACCGCAAAGAAATATATCACCGAAACATACGGTCCCGAATACTCCTGCCCCCGTCAATATAAGACAAAGGCCAAAGGGGCACAGGAAGCTCACGAAGCTATTCGGCCTACATTCGTGGACAATGTGGAAATCAGTGGCACACCTCAGGAGCAGAAACTCTACTCTCTGATATGGAAGCGTACTATTGCCTCTCAGATGTCAGATGCCACCCTTATGAACACGACCATAAAGATTCAGCCCGACACCCGTCCCGAGAAATTCACATCACAAGCATCGAGGATAGTATTCGACGGATTCAAGAAAGTATATCTGGAAGGAACTGACGATGAGGTGGAACAGGACAACGACGAGGTCATCCTCCCCGAGCTTCCCAAGAACTGCAAGATGACCCCCAAGCAGATCAACGCGGACTGTAAGTTTACCCAGCCACCATTCAGATACTCCGAACCCACACTCATCAAAAAGCTTGAGGAACTTGGGATAGGACGTCCCTCAACATATGCCCCGACCATCAGCACACTTACTACAGGCCGCGGATACGTTGTAAAAGGAGACAAAGAAGGCAAAAAAGAGGAAGTGACCGACTTATCCCTCCAAGATGGTATTATCACACCCTCCATCAAGACTGAAACCATCGGAGCAGAGAAAGGGAAACTACTTCCTCAGGACATCGGTATGATAGTAACGGATTTTCTCGTAAAGAACTTTACCGATATTCTGGATTATGACTTTACCGCAAACGTCGAGAAAGATTTTGACAAGATTGCCGATGGCGAACTCCCGTGGAACGGAGTAATATCATCGTTCTACACTCCTTTCCACGACAAAGTGGAAGAAACCTTGAGCGACCATCAGTTCAGCCACATCAGCAGAGAAATCGGCACTGCGCCGGACGGAGACGCACTTGTCGCCAAATTCGGACAATACGGGCCGTATGTCCAGAAAGGAGATCCCTCCAAACGACTGTTTGCAAGTCTCGCCCCCGGGCAGCTCATAGAGAGCCTGACCATTGAAGATGCCCTTAAATTGTTTGCGCTTCCGCGCAACTTAGGGCGATATAAGGATGTGGACATTATCATCAACAAGGGACGGTTCGGACCATACATCAAATACGGAGACAAAAACATTTCACTGAGAAGAGGGTCCGATCCAATGAAAACGAGTTTTGAGGAGTGCGTGGAACTCATCGATAAGGCTTTGACAGAAACACCGGCCAACAGTACTATTATGGAATTTGCCGGAAATGACATCAAGGTCCTCAACGGACGGTTCGGGCCGTATATCAAACACGCCGGATCAAACTACAAAATACCTAAAGACATTAAACCCGAAACATTGACCGAAACTGCCTGTCTGGAAATCATCCATAATTCCCAACCCGCCAAAAAGGCTGCAAGACGGACAAAATCTTCAAAATAACTTTCAATCCATTCATATTATGTCAGCCTACAATATTGACCAAATTGATCAGAAAATTCTCTCTTTCCTTGTGAAAGATGCTAGAATGCCTTTTCTGGAAATAGCGCGCGAGTGTGGGGTGTCAGGAGCTGCTATTCATCAGAGGATAAAGAAACTGGAGGCAAACGGAGTCATCTCCGGATCCAGGCTTATTGTAAAACCTTCCGCATTGGGGTTGAACGTATGTGCTTTTATCAGCGTTTCCCTTCAGGACAACAACAAATACCCTGATGTAATCAAGGCACTAAAACACGTGGAAGAAATTGTTGAATGCCATTTCATCACAGGTAAAGCCGCTCTCCTTCTGAAAGTGTACTGTTTCGACAATGAGCATCTTATGGAGGTACTTTTGAACTCTATCCAGAAAATACCCTTCATCCAGTCAACAGACACGATGATCTCACTGGACGAGGCATTTGAGAGACAGATTTGGATCAACGATTACAAGAGTACAAGTTTCTCGGCAACTTCCAAATCCTGAGGCGTTGTTATTTTAATATTGTATTTCTCCCCTTCCACATAACTCAAGGACAGGCCACTTCTCTCCACCACTGAAGCATCGTCAGTGAAACTTGTATCAAAAGGAAGAAGATAGGCAGATTTGAGATCCTTCGCGAGAAAGAATTGGGGGGTCTGGGCGGCATATGCTTTTGATCTGTCAAATGAGAGTCCTTGAACCGGGACGAATCGTCCGTCAATCTTCTCCAGAGCCTTCAAGGTATCCGTTACCTGTATGACAGGTATGAGATTCCTTTCAATTTCCATTCCTTCGACCATTCTGCGTATCAGTTCGACTGAAACAAATGGCCGAACGCCATCGTGCACAGCAACAATAGCATCATCAGGAATCTTGGACAGCGCTGATTTAACTGAATGGAATCGTGTGAATCCACCTTCCACTATCATTTGAGGACAATTGAAATTATTGGAAGCGCAATAGCCTCTCCAGAATTCAATATGCTCGTGAGGCAGCACCGTAACTATATGCACGGTAGGGATTGCCGTGATAAACTTTTCAATGGTATGACGCAATATCGGACGTCCATCCAATTCAAGAAATTGCTTGGGAACCGATGTCCCCATTCTCGTTCCACTGCCTCCGGCTACGATAATTGCGAAAATTTTTCTTTCCATATTCATTTTTATCACTGCAAAATTAAACTTTTTTTGTACTTTTACACGATTATTATCTAAACCAACTTTTTGAACTACTTAGTATGGCATTTTCTTTTCTCAACCAAGAGCTCGCTATCGATTTGGGGACGGCAAACACCGTCATCTTTCTGAATGACCAGATTGCATTGGATGAGCCCAGTATTGTTGCCATCGACAACAATACGGAGAAATGTATCGCATTAGGTTCGCGGGCAAAACTCATGCACGAAAGAGTTAACCCGGGAGTCAGGACCATCAGACCCCTCAGGGATGGTGTTATCGCAGACTTCAACGCTGCAGAAATGATGATCCGAGGTTTTATCAAGCAGGTTAACAATAAACATAGATCCATATTCACCCCCAATCTTAAAGTTGTTGTCGGAATTCCATCCGGAAGTACCGAGGTGGAGATTCGAGCCGTGCGTGATTCTTCAGAGCACGCCGGAGCCCGTGAAGTATTTCTAATCTATGAACCTATGGCTGCAGCGCTCGGTATCGGCCTCGACGTGGAAGCCCCTAAAGGGAATATGGTTGTAGATATAGGCGGAGGTACTACCGAGATAGCGGTTATCTCCCTTGGAGGTATCGTTATTCAAGACAGCATCCGCACTGCAGGTGATGTTTTCACAAGCGACATTCAATACTACCTGCGTCAGCAGCACAATATTAAAGTCGGAGAAATCACCGCTGAAAAGATCAAAGTCAATGTGGGAGCAGTGATTCCGAATCTTGAGGAAGAGCCCGAGCCTATGATTGTCCGCGGTCCCAATCTAATGACAGCTCATCCCGTCGATGCAACAGTGACATATCAGGAGATTGCTCATTGCCTTGACAAATCAGTAGCAAAGATTGAGACCTCCATCCTCCACGTTCTGGAGCAGACTCCTCCCGAGCTGTACTCCGACATTGTCGAAAATGGAATCTTTCTTTCTGGCGGTGGCGCCCTTCTCAAAGGAATTGCGCAAAGATTCTCAGAGAAAGTCAATATTCCATTCCACTTGGCAGAGGATCCCCTCCGAGCCGTGGCGAGAGGAACCTGCATTGCCCTCAAGGATACTGAGCACTTCTCTTTCTTGATGCGATAAATGTTTGACAAAGGGAAAATTGCCAACAACATCATTACAGCAGCTGTCTTCATCGTTCTGGAGATAGCTGCTGTCGGTATGCTGAAATACTCCGGACCTCTTCAGGACATATGGTTAACAAGGCTTTCTCATCGCTTCATGGCCGTCACTTGGGGCGCAGGTAAGGACATCAAAGCCTACTTTTCGCTCAAAGAGCAAAACCAGTCTTTGCTCGAAGAAAATTTCAAGCTGAAGAGCGAATTGAACGAATACAAGGAAAAGCATATGCTTTCCGCAAGCGACAGCCTGCTCAGTTCAATAAGTCTGAGTTCTCATTTCCAATATATTCCGGCATCGGTAGTCAAAATAAGCAAGAATAGACAACACAATTATTTCATCATAGACAAAGGATATGAAGACGGACTGGATGCACAGTCCGGGATTATTACCGGCAACGGAGCACTGGGCATAATCGATGCGGTAGACAAACACCACTCATACTGCATATCCTTTATGAATCCTTCTAGCAGCATAAGTGCCAGGATTGGAAGCGAAGGGTCAATCGGGCCCCTCATATGGGATGGTCTGAGCGCCAAAGGCGCCATAATGAAAGACATCCCTCTTCATTCACAGTTTGCCCAAGGGGACACAATATTTACCAGCGGATACTCGTCAATCTTCCCTGCCGACATTCCGCTCGGTACAATTGAAAGTTCCAAAGTAATCAATGGTGCGGTATATGACATTAAAGTAAATCTGTTCCAAGACTTCTCCTCAGTCAGATACGTGATGGTGGTAGTCAACACGGGGCGGGATGAGATACTGAATCTTGAAAGACTTGAGGAGGGGTCACAGCAATGAGACAATCCAGGCCCTTCCTTACTTTCGCGATTCTGACTGTCATACAGATGATGATATGCAATTATATCAACATAACACCTTATGTCACGATATCCATCTTGCCTGTCGCCATTCTCTGTCTCCCTATCCAGAAACGGACAATCGGGATTATGATTCCCGCCTTTCTTGCAGGACTGGTAGTGGATTATCTCTCTGACGGCATTCTTGGACTGAACGCCTTGGCTCTGGTACCTGTCGCCTTTTTTCGCAACATTATCATCTCCGTCGTTTTCGGCCCGGGTCTTTTCGCAAGAAAAGAAGACATGTCGATCTACAAACACGGGCTATTGAAAATATCATCAGCTTCAATATTGGCCCTGAGCATTTTTCTTATCATATACATTGCTGCAGACGGAGCGGGAACAAGGCCTTTCACATTCAATCTTCTCCGCTTCGGGTGTTCAATCGTCGCAAGTTATTTGATTTCGTTCCCTGTCGTATTGATCTTCTCCAACAAGAGTAAAAACTGATGGTACTGAATAGGAAAAATAAACTGCTCATCGGTCTTGGTCTGGCTTGCCTCATCCTCGTCGGAAAGCTCTTCTCCATTCAGATCCTCAACGACAAGTTCAAGGAAGAAGCCAATAGAAACGCAATGGTGTACGACATCATCTACCCTACGCGTGGAGTCATATATGACAGAAAAGGGGATATTCTGGTCGGGAACAAAGTCGCATACGATATCCTGGTATCACCTTTTGAAGTCGGTTCTTTTGACACTCTGACTCTTGCCTCTGCTCTTGGAGTCGATGTCGAGTTCATTCGCGCAAAGATGAAAGGCTACCACAAGACTAAATCCCGAATCGGAAACAGACCTGTCGTTATGATAAAGCAGGTACCGCCTGAGACCTATATGAAGTTTGAGGAACTTCAATATAAGTTCCCCGGATTTACAGGACAAGTGAGAAGCATACGGGATTACCCCATCAATGCGGGAGGAAATCTCCTCGGTTATGTATCCGAAGTGGATGCCAACTTCATCAAAAAACACGAGGGAGAATACAGTGCAGGAGATTATGCAGGAAAAACCGGCATTGAAGCAGCCAAAGAGAAAGATCTCAAAGGAGAAAAAGGTTATCACATCTATCTGCGCGATGCCCTCAACAGGATTCAGACACCATACCGGAACGGAGAAATGGACAAAGAAGCCATTCCGGGCAAGAATATAATGACAACCATTGACGCTACTCTACAACAATACGGTCAAGAGTTGATGGCCAATAAGGTCGGCAGTCTGGTTGCCATTGAGCCATCCACCGGTGAGATTTTGACTATGGTATCAAGCCCGGGTATCGATGTGGAGATGCTTGCGGACATAGGCCATCATTACTCAGAGATTGTCAATGACCCCTATAAGCCAATGTTCAACCGCGCTGTCCAAGCGTCATACCCTCCCGGCTCGGTTTTCAAGCTTGTGAACGGTCTGATAGGACTTAATGAAGGTGTCGTAACGCCTTCCACATCTTATCCCTGCAATTATGGCTACTACTATTCTTCTGACCGCAAACTCGGTTGCCACGGGCATAAGTCACCCTTGAGCTTCTCAGAAGCTATAATGATGTCCTGCAACGGATATTTCTGCTATGTATTGAGATCCATACTCGAAAACAAACGATACAAAAACTTTACTGAAGCCTACAACAAATGGCGTGAGTATGTTCTCAGTTTCGGACTGGGAGAAAAACTGGGAAGCGACTTCCCTTCCGAGCTTGGAGGAAATGTCCCTTCATCAGCATACTATGACAAGTTGTACGGAAAGAACAGATGGAGATTCCCGACAATCGTCTCTCTTTCCATAGGTCAGGGAGAGATGGGAGCTACACCGCTTCAAATCGCCAATCTCTGTGCTACGGTAGCAAACAGAGGCTACTATTACATCCCTCACATCATCAAAGACTACGAAGACCAGACCATTGATCCCAAATACAAAGAGAAACGCTACACAATGGTGGACACCCTACAGTTCCAAAAAGTCATTAATGGAATGTGGTTGGCTGTTAACGGTGGTCCCGGTTCGGGAGGCACCGCTGTCGCTTCCGCCATTCCGGGATTGGATTTATGCGGAAAGACAGGAACAGCACAAAACCCCCGCGGTGCAGATAATTCCGTATTCATATGTTTTGCTCCGAAGGACAATCCAAAGATTGCGGTAGCAGCATATATCGAGAACGCAGGTTTCGGTGCGACCTGGGCTTGCCCTATTGCTTCTCTGTTGATTGAGAAATACTTGAGGGGGGAGATTTCCGAAGAAAGGAAATATCTGGAACAATATGTACTTGAAGGCGACTTGATGTCCAAAGTTAAAACAGACTGATACCGTGTATTCACCCGTTCAAAGAAAAGCCAAGCAGACTATTGACTGGAAGTTGGTCATTTGTTACCTACTTCTCGTCATTATCGGGTGGGTCAACGTCATCGCCGCCTCCCACTCTACAGAATCCATCAATGTCTTTGATTTCACCGCCAGATACGGAAAGCAATTGGTTTGGATTTTGACTTCATTTGTCCTGGCTGCAATTATTCTCTTTGTCTTGAATCCCCGGTTATGGGAAGTGATATCCATCCCGATATATCTGTTTGTTGTCTTATTACTCGTAGCTGTTATCTTTTTAGGGACAGAGGTCAAAGGATCCCATTCGTGGTTTACACTCGGGCCTGTTCGTTTTCAGCCTGCAGAAATATCAAAGATTGCGACATCTCTGGTGCTGGCGATGGTAATGGGCAGACCAGGATTCAAACTGTCGGACTCGAAGAGTTTTTTTCTGATATGTTTCATCATAGGACTGCCTATGATGGTGATTCTTGCTGAGAGTGAAACCGGGTCGGCACTAGTTTATCTTGGATTTGTGTTTATGCTCTATAGGGAAGGCCTGTCCGGATGGCTGCTAGTCTTTGTCGGGATCTCCGTGCTACTATTCATCCTCACCTTGACCATTTCATCCTACGTTGCCGTTCTGACTCTGGCTGGAATTGCGGCACTTTTCTACTGCCTTGATTCCGGGAAGATGAAGGTTTTTTTTCTGCTTTGTGCCCCCTCCATTTGCCTTCTCGCCTTTGTCCCAGGCTTCATTCAAAAATTAGAATTGCAATTCTCACCTTTCTATATTGTTTCCGCTATCAGCGTCATTCTGATTCCCTACCTCGCCTTAAGATCTTTCCGAAAGCGGGAAAGACAGGGATGGATAGCAATCATTGTCTATCTGGTAGGGTGCCTGCTTGTTGTTTCTACTGATTTTATCTTCAACAATGTACTCCAGGATCATCAGCGCAAGAGAATCGAGGTGCTGCTCGGAATGAAGGATGATCCCACGGGAATCGGGTACAATGTCAATCAATCTATGATTGCGATTGGTTCCGGAGGTCTCTCGGGAAAGGGATTCTTGCAAGGGACTCAGACGGCCTTCGGCTTTGTTCCCGAGCAAAGTACTGATTTCATTTTCTGCACTGTGGGTGAAGAATGGGGATTTCTGGGATGTTGTGTGGTGATTCTCCTATATTTCTTTTTGATTTACAGAATCATCACTGATGCGGAAGACAGCAGGGAGGGATTTACCCGTATTTTCGGTTACTGCACAGCTTCGCTGATATTTATGCACCTCTTCATCAATATAGGAATGACTATCGGATTGATGCCCGTAATCGGCATTCCTCTGCCCTTCTTAAGCTACGGCGGATCATCATTATGGGCTTTCACTATCCTGTTGTTCATTTTCATATCGCTGTACAGACAGGAAAAGAAGTATTATTGATTTACCTCCCCATCCTTTGCTGAAATTAGCATTTTTCTTATCTTTGCAGCCACTTGCCTTGGTGGTGAAATGGTAGACACGAGGGACTTAAAATCCCTTGGACAGAAATGTCCGTGCGGGTTCGATTCCCGCCCGAGGCACGAGCCTAACTATTTGATATACAATTAGTTAGGCTTTTATTGTTCTTAGATTTCATCCTTTTAGAAGACAAAATAACAATCTTCAAAGATTTCTATTATCTTTGCAAAAGAATATTGGAAGATTGTTATGATTACTATTGATTACCTCTATCAGATTTCCAACAGGAAGATCAATCAGATATCTTTGACATACAAGCGTCCGCTTTATTACCAAATCAACTGGGACAACAGGCTCATTGGAATCAAGGGTCCTAAAGGAGTTGGCAAAAGCACACTTCTTCTTCAGCATATTAAGGAGAACTTCCCTGATAGAAGCAAGGTACTTTATGTGTCTTTGGACAATATGTGGTTCAGTTCGAATGATCTTTTTGATTTGGTTGAATATCACTATACCCACGGAGGTACGCATATATTCCTTGATGAAATCCACAAATACAAGAAATGGCAGGACTGTATAAAGAACATCTACGATGATTATCCGGATTTGCATATCGTTTACACCGGCTCATCTATCCTGAAATTGAAATCCGGAGATGGGGATCTTTCCAGAAGAGTGCGTTCATATGAGATGTCCGGTCTCTCATTCAGGGAGTACTTGATGTTTGAAGGGGCCATGAATTATCATGAGATAAGTCTGGAAAATATACTTGCCAATCATGTTTCAATCGCGTCAGACATTGTTCTCAGGATTAAGATCCTTCCTTTCTTTGAATCCTATTTAAGCAATGGTTATTATCCATTCTACAAAGAAGAGGGTGACGGATATCTGTCCCGTATCCAGGAAGTGATAACACAGACAATTGATATGGATATCCCGGCTATCGAAGATGTTGAATACAGCACTCTGCAGAAGCTTAAAAAGTTACTGATGATTCTGGCGGCACAAGTTCCATTCATCCCGAAAATGAATGAATTGTATCATGAACTTGACACAAACCGCGAGCAGGGACTGAAACTGCTGAATCTCCTTGAGCAGGCAAAAATGATTTCAATGCTGAAGACCCCGGCAAAAGCCCTGAAAAACATATCTGCACCGGAGAAACTTTACTTGGATAATACTAATCTGATGTATGCATTGTCCAGCCACGTCGAAATCGGCACTGTAAGAGAAACTTTTTTCATGAAGCAACTTTCCACTTCTCACGAAGTTTCTCTTCCAACCAAAGGGGATTTCAAGATAGATCAAAAATATCTTTTCGAGGTTGGAGGGAGGAAGAAGTCTTTTGATCAAATTAAAGACGAAAAAGACAGTTATCTTGCCATCGACTCGATTGAAATCGGAAATGGAAACAAGATTCCACTATGGCTTTTCGGATTCTTGAACTAAGTGTAAACGAAACTGAAAACGAAAACAGATATATAATTGATTTTCAATGGTATATATATCCTTATTGAACTTTCTGGGCGTCTCTTTGCATTATTTTACTGCATCATTTATCTTTGATTTGAAGAAGAAATTACATCAATGGGGCAGAAATAGCGGACTTTATCACTTACCTCGAGGTTTCACATTCTGATTCTGAAAACCCTGTCTCACTTGGTTAACACCCATTGCATCATCTGTCAGCGTATTCTGTTTCAACATTTCGACATATTTATCTATGCGGTGAAGTTGCCCGGGGATGTCGATACCTTGCGGACAGTGTTCCACACACTGGCTGCACCAAAAGAGGCACTATGCTCATTCCCAACACTGCCGGCAAAAACTGCAGTTTGGCCATCCAACCGACGAACCTCTGCAAAACTCCAGTAAAATCCAGAAATAACCCTGTAATACAGAAAAAAACACTGTGGCAAGCACAATCCTTACTTTCCGTAACATATCTCCACTAATTTATGTGCTCAATGCGGACCTTATTGCCATCTGGGCCGCTGATGCGTGTGGTGAAAACGAATGAGCCGAGCATCCATTTGCCTTTGACCTTCTTGAAAAGGGATGTGACATAGAAAGGAGTGATTACTTCGTTCGCACCAAGGCCAGCTGTCAAGGTGATCGTGCTGTAAACAAGCGCATCGTCGCCTACAAACTTAACGTCAACGTGGAAAATCTCCGCCTTCTTGTACCAAAGGAATCCGCTCCCAATAGACTGGAGTTCCTGCTCAGTGCCCCAATATCCTCCCATATGTACGAACATTGCTTCAGGATGAAAAATAGGGCGAAGACCTTCGGCATCCTTTGCGGCCATCAGATCCCAAACTTTCTGTTGCAGATCAACTAGTTCCTTCTCTTTGTCACTCCACGTCTGCTCTGCGTAAGGAGTTGGGGTCTGGAAACCCTGTGCCAGAGCAGAGAGAGTCAGAGACAATACAGTGATAATTGACAATAACTTTTTCATAATCAAAAAAAACTTATGTAATTGTAGAATAATGTACAAGAACTGATTGAATCAAAAACATTGAATGACATTGCCTGCCAACTAAATTTCTCGTCTCTGAGTTATTTCAGTCGATATTGCAAACGGCTCTTTGGGAAGTTACCTTCCCATATGCGATAGATGGCCGTATTCTCTCATAGATCAAAAGCCTTTCTGACCAGAACATCAAGGTAAGGATACATCTCTCCCGCATTGAAACTTACAAGGAAAATCTGTATAGCCATCAATTTGGACAACTGGTCATTGACCTCTTTTCTGGTGGAACCCTTGCCGAAATATTTCTCGGCAAGCTTTTCCGGTCCGAAGAAATACTCATCGACAAACACATCCCATACCCTATTCTCCATATCCCTGGTCAAATGGAAGAGCTGAGAACTGTAGTCCGCATCAAGCCAATTCATTGTGATATTCAGAATGCCAAGATCCAGCAATGGATAGCCATAACTGAAATAACCGAGGTCAATCATATAAATATCATGCGGAGTGTCCATTGGAGCACCCTTCGGTAAGGTTGTGACGATATTTCCAATATGGAAATCACCGTGAATAGCAGTCATCTCATCAGGAAGAGAATCAAGATATGCGATTATTTTAGCTTTCTGGGCATCAGAATAACATCCTTCAGACTCAATCATATGTCTGAAATTAGCTTTGATGTCGGGGAAAACTCCTTCGGGGCATTTTGTCGAGTGCAATCTCTTTGCGAATCCGGCAAACTCGCGGACATACTCTTCAAGCCTCTCAGGCTCTTCGGAAATGGCCCTGGCATAGGACCTCTTCCCCACAATGCGCTTGAACTGTATCCCAATCCGTTCTCCATCAGTGACCAACTCACCCGGTTCAGGGCAAGCAAACCCACACTCATATACTTTCTTGGCAACTTCATACTCAGAGAAGATAGGTTCTCTGGGATATGATGTATTATACATTTTAATCATCAGGTTAGTATCGCTCAAACAATCATAACTTTTGCCGTTGGCGCCTTCACCCGAGAGCACATAATCGCTGATGTCAATAAGTCTGGGTTCCATATTAATACTCAATAAATACGAAAGAATCCGGTTCCAACTGCAAAAGAAGGGTGCCGTCAGGCTGCAGGGCTACGGGATACTCAGTGTACATATTGAATTCGTCTGTGATATGGCAACGCACAGTCTTGCCAAAACGGCCAGAGGCAAGACTCACTTTCACATCCTTGGTTGCCGTGATATTGTCATCCATCGTGTAGCGGCTGACAAGGATGCCAAGATGTCCTTCAGCATCACGGGCGGCAGTCACACGTACATCAGGAATATCACATTCAGTCTTTACCTGAGTACCCAATGTCTTCAACTTCCCCCAGGCATACAGGGCCCAGTATCCCCAGATCGGGGTATTGCTCAACCTATCAAACAGCCCGTTGAAGTTACTTGTAGGGCACATATCATAGTACATCATCATATCAGTAGGACAATTTTGGCCCTCCTGCATCGAGGCACAGACAAATGCAGCCGATTTTGGACTTGGCAGAGTCCTGATGGAGTAAGGATAGTCATCTGTCCAACTCTTGATGTAGTTCCACTCATTCAGAAAAGACTCGGCCTTACTGTATCCGTATTTATCGAGGAGAGAACGCACCTGAAATGAGTAATCAGTATAAATTGTCGGATCATTCTCATATATATGCCAGGCAAAGAAATCCAGCGGAACCTTTCGTTTTGACATCTCGGAAAGAAGTTTCTCATACCACTCAGGGATTTCACGCACACCGGGATCCCTGCCGGACATTGCCGGACCGCCAATGAGCAAATCTGGAAAACAACCCTTGAGATGCTTCACAGCGACCTCAAAGAAATCGTAGAACTGCTCCGGGGAACCTGCCCAACAGCGAGGGTTCACCTTCCATTTATCATTGTCCCACTCAAGATTAGGCTCATTCCATACCTCCCAATACTTAATATTCCAATGGTAGCCGTCAGCCCATCCTTCGTTGTAATGACGGATAATATGTTCAGCTATACGGGCCCACTTTTTATTATCCTTCGGAGGATAAATGTTATACTTTTTCAAAGGTTGGTTTTCGATGTTCTGACCAAGACGGTAGAACACCTCAACTCCAGCATCCTGAATACTCTTCACATATCTGTCTGTGAGAGTGAAGTCGTATGACTCAGGATTATCGGGATTCTTGGAAAAATCCGGGAAAATTATTGAAATATCAACAACGTGCTCGCCATAAGCTCCAACTCCTGCAGCATCGTGATTACGCGAATAGCCTACGTTTGCTGCCGTGAAATAGCCTGTTGTGTTTGTATAGACTTGCTCGGCATTGTTGATTCTCGGGCCATTATTTACGGCATTCATCCGCTTGATCGGGCCGATTGTGGCATCGGCAAAAATGGTCACCTGTGCCGATAGACTGATGGTTACCAATAGCAGGGACACTATGGATGTAATAATTCTTCTCATAGAGGCTACTTTAACAATACACTTTTCTCCCGTTTAACAAACTGGATGGGGATTCCTGAAGGGTCCCGCATCATCGCACCGTCAAAACCCGGTGCCTTATCGTGGCTGACGAGGGTGGCTCCTGCTTTTGTGAGCCTCTCAATATCAGCATCGACATCCTTGGAAACGAAGCCGAAGTGCAGAGTCATAGGATCCATCGAGGCATAATCCGGAGCATTGGGGATGTTCTGAGCCCGGTATAACTCAAAAGCCACTCTCCCTGAGCCATCAACAATGAATGTTGTATGAGCATCATCGTTTTTCTGAAAAGTCTTTGTAAATCCGAGATTCTCGCACCACCAGGCAGCAGTAGCAATCGGATCAGCAACATCAATTGCAGGATGTTCCAGACAGAATCCATTCTCTTCGAGGGCAGCATTGGCTGCGCTTGTACATTTTTCCATAACTGACATAAATTACACTATTACTTCTCACAAATATAATAAAATCATTTATCACATCCCCCCGACCTCACATTTGTACGCCTTTTTCATCACAATAATACGGTTTTTACTATATTTGTTGTATCCATTGGATTATTTATCAATACTTAACAAATATAAATATGAAAAAGGCACTTATGTCTGTCGTTGTCGCAGTTGCGACAATTGCCGCTCTTGCAGGATGCAAGAGCAACAACAGTGATGTTATGAGCATCAAGTACGAGGAGTACACTCTTGACAATGGTCTCAAGGTAGTGCTCCACGAAGACCACAGCGATCCCATCGTTGCTCAAGCCATCGCATTCCACGTAGGAAGCGCACGTGAGAAAGAAGGCAAGACGGGATTTGCTCATTTCTTCGAGCATATGCTCTTCCAGCGCTCCGAAAACCTTCCCCGAAATGCATTCTTTACAAAAATCGCCGATATGGGAGGAACCTTCAACGGAGGTACTTCAAACGATTATACAATTTACTTTGAGTGCGTTCCACGCAATGCCCTCGAGAAAATAATGTGGATGGAATCCGATCGTATGGGCTTTTTTATCAATACCGTTACCCAGAGCGGTCTCGAGCGTGAAATCGATGTCATCTGCAACGAAAAGCGTCAGACCGAAGTAAACAATGCCTACGGTATGATGGATGACATAATGTGCAAGAATTTCTTCCCGAAAAGACACCCCTACAGTTGGACCGTAATAGGCGAATTTGAAGATGTTAAATCAGCCACTGTCGAGGACGTCAAAGAATTCTACAGCAACTATTATGTTCCTTCCAACGCCACTCTCTGTATTGCCGGAGACTTCGACCCCAAAGAAGTGAAAGAACTGATAAACAAATATTTTGCTGAAATTCCCAGTCACCCCGTTGAAAAGCCGGCAGTATGGGATGTCAAGCTCGACGAGACCAAGAAACTCTATTACGAAGACCAGTTCGCGACAATGCCGGCAGTAGAGATTGCCTGGTCCGCTGTTGCTGAAGGGAATGAGGATGAAGCGGCTCTCGACGTATTCTGCAGCCTCTTCGGCCGCGGCAAGAATTCTCCTCTCTACAAGAACATCGTTGAGAAGAATCTCGCCCCCAACGCATTTGCATACAATGGTTCACGCGAAAGCGCAGGTCAGATCAGCATCAGCGCCACTGCATATCCCAATGTTGACATCGATCAGATTATGGCAGCAGTAGAGCAGGCAATGGCTGATTTCGAGGCAAACGGTATCGATGAGGAGGAACTCGCTACCCTCAAGGCGGAGAACGAGACTTCTGCATATCGCAGACTCGGCAGCGTACTGGGTAAAGCCCAGATGCTCGCAAGGAGCAAGGAGTTCTCAGGAAAGGCGGACAAGTTTATCGATGACATCGCAGACTTCAACAAAGTAACATCAGAAGATGTGATGAGAGTCTATAATAAATACGTAAAAGGACAGAACTATGTCGCAGTAGTAGCTGTTCCCAAGGGTCAGGTTGAACTCTCAATTGAAGGCAGCGTACCCGCACAGCTCACAATGGAAGACCAGAGCAAGCAGACAATGCGCAGCGTGGCCGGAGCAATCGTAGATGATGACTATGAGCGTACCCCTTCCAAGATTGACCGCAGCGTAGAGCCCGAGTATATGGCAAATACTCCCAAGACCAACATCCCCGCAATCTGGAGAGCCACTCTTGCAAACGGAATCAAAGTTGCAGGCATCTCCCAGAATGAAATTCCTATGGTCAATCTCACCATTGCCATTGACGGAGGTTCAATTCTCGATCCTGCAGGAAAGAGAGGCACATCAGCAATCAATGCCAGTATGATGAACGAAGGTACCTCCGAACACACTGCCGTCGAGCTCGAACAGGCACTCAAGAAGTTAGGAGCAAGCGCACGCGTGACGAGTGGGACAAAGTCAACTAACATCAGCATCAGCTCCCTTTCAAAGAACCTCCCTGCCGTAATGGAAATCGTAACAGAGATGATAACCAAACCCGGATTTGATCAGGCTGCTTTCGAGCGCGCAGTCAAAGTCCAGAAATCATCTATCCAGAGCGCACTCACAAGCATCACCTCTTTGGGATCAAGAGCTGCTCAAAAACTTTGGCTCGGAGACTGCATTTACACAGACTTCACCACCGATGAGAGCATCGATGCCATCACGATGGATGACATAAAAGCATACTACGCTACACTCACACCAAAGAACACACACATTGACGTTGCCGGTGACATAGACCTGCCTACACTTAAGAAAGCTCTTGCAGCCCTTGAAGGATGGAGTGGCGAAGACGTTACTGTTCCTCAGATATCAATAGGCCAGAATGCAGAGCCGGGCACATACTTCATCGACTTCCCAGGCTCAAAGCAGTCTTATATCTATATTATCGGACCCGGCAAGAAGATCAGCGAGCCTGATTATTATCAGCTCGACGTTCTCAACGAAAAGCTCGGTGCAGGCTCGGCAGGCCGTCTCTTCGAAGTTCTCCGTCTCCAGAGAGGATACACCTATGGAGCAAGTTCTTACTTTACCTCAAATCTCGAGACCGGTTACTTCCGCGCCTATTCAAGTGTCCAGGGAAGTTCCACCAAGGAGTCCGTCGCTCTGTTCAAAGAAATTATCGGAGGATTTGCTGATGATTACAGTCAGGAGAAGCTTGACGGCGTCAAAGGATCAATGCTCAGATCAAATGCTTCAGCATTCGAAACTTCAGCAAGCCTGGTCAACATCCTGTCAACCATCAGAAATTACAACCTGCCCGATGATTATATCTCAAAGGAGGAAGCAGTCGTAAGTTCAATGACGCTCGAGGATCTCAAGGCCAAGGCTGCAGAATATCTCAATGTCGATAATATGATCATCGTCGTTGTAGGCGATGCTGCCACCCAGCTCAAGAATCTGCCCGAAGCAAAACTCATCGAGGCAATCTAAACCCGAGTCAATAATAACCACAAATAATAATGTCATGAAAAGGTTTTTATCTACAGTCGCATTGACGACCCTATGTATCGGGGCCTTTGCACAACCAAAATTGTCAAAAGACAACATTGATGAAGTCCTTAAAGCTATGACCCTCGAAGAGAAGGCCGACCTATGCGTAGGAAGCGGATGGGGCAGTATGGGAATAGGTTCGATGACGGCAGCAGATGAAGTCCTGGTGCCCGGTGCTGCCGGCACCACAAAAGCCATCCCCCGTCTGGGTATCCCTCAAACCGTAGTATCCGACGGCCCTGCAGGTCTTAGAATCAATCCTACAAGACCCGGAATATCTGATACTTTCTATTGCACAGGTTTCCCGGTAGGAACAGTTCTCGCTTGCACCTGGAACACAGAAATGGTCGAGTATCTTCTACAGGCAATGGGTAATGAGGTACGCGAATATGGAGCAGACGTTGTTCTTGGGCCTGGCGCGAATATCCATCGCAACCCCCTCTGCGGACGTAACTTCGAGTACTTTTCAGAGGATCCTCTCCTTGCCGGAAAGATTTCTGCCGCATACATCAAGGGAATACAGAGCCAAGGAGTAGGTGTCTCTTTGAAGCACTTCGCTGTAAACAGTCAGGAAGTCAACAGAATGAGCAACGATGCCAGAGTGAATCCCCGCGCCCTGCGTGAGATATATCTCAAGCATTTCGAGATTGCAGTAAAAGAAGCTGACCCCTGGACCATTATGTCCTCTTACAACAAGATCAATGGTGTATTCGCTCAACAGAGCCCCGAACTTCTGACCACAATCCTGCGTGACGAATGGGGATTCAAGGGTCTGGTCGTTACCGACTGGGGCTCAAAGGAAGGTACTGTGGACGCAGTCAGAGCAGGAAATGACCTTATGGAACCCGGTATGCCACAGGAGAAGCAGCGTATCCTTGCTGCCATCAAGGATGGCAGCCTTTCTGAAGCGGATCTTGACAGGAATGTCCGCAATATACTTGCATACATTGTTAAGACTCCACGTTTTGAAGGTTACAAATACAGCAACAAGCCGGATCTTTCTGCTCACGCTGAATTGGTCCGCAATGCTGCTCCCGAGGGTATGGTCCTTCTCAAGAATGAGGGTTCCGCACTTCCTATGGCATCAGCGGGAAAAGTTGCTCTCTTCGGTCTCAATGCTTATAAGACCATCGCCGGAGGCACCGGTTCAGGAAACGTCAACAAACCCTATATCCGCAATATTGATGAAGGGCTCAAGGGTGCAGGCATAGAAATAGATGCGAAGATTGCTGATTTTTATGCCAAGTACAGGGCTTACAGCGATGCGAAGAGTTCTCTTGCCGCTACTGGCAGGGGTGGGATGTTCGGTGGTGGCGTTTTGCTTGGAGAGTCCGTTCTTCCTGAAGTTGCCCTTGACAAAGCCGCCGTTGCCAATTCCGTTGCCCGCAACGATATTGCCGTTGTCGTCATCGGACGCAATGCCGGTGAAGGCGATGACCGCAGGATTGTTGACGATTTCTATCTCACTGACATCGAGCACAACCTTCTCACAACTGTTTGCGACGAATATCACAAAGTCGGAAAGAAAGTCATAGTAGTCCTCAATATAGGAGGCGTCATTGAGACAGCCTCCTGGAAGTCTGCTCCTGATGCAATACTACTTGCCTGGACACCTGGTCAGGAGGCCGGCAACAGTATTGCCGATGTCCTCACCGGCAAGTCAAATCCTTCAGGAAAACTCAGTATGACTTTCCCGCTCAATTACTTTGACATTCCGTCATCCGAGAATTTCCCATATGAGGGACAGACACGCACTTCCGGAATGGGAGGAATGATGGGAATGGGCGGATTCGGTGCTCCCGGCGGCCCTGGTGCTCCCAGTGGCCCTGGTACTCCCAGTGCGCCCGGCGGTCCCGGTGCTCCCGGCGGTCCCGGCGCGCCTGGAATGGGATTCGGCGGCAACAGAGGTCCTCAGCTTACAAAGGATATTGACTACACAGACTATGCTGAGGGCATTTGGGTTGGATACCGCTATTTCAATACTACTGGAAAAGAAGTGTCCTATCCATTCGGTTTCGGCCTTTCATATACAGAATTCGCATATTCATCTCCCGTCGTAAAGGTCAGCAAGGATGGAGGAATCACAGCAAGCATCACAGTAAAGAATACAGGTGCAACAGCAGGAAAAGAAGTCGTCCAGATGTATGTTTCTGCTCCGGACGGAGGAATAGTTAAACCTGCAATGGAACTCAAGGGATTCGCCAAAACACGCGAGCTCCGGCCAGGTGAGAGTCAGACATTGACAGTGTCAATTGATTCTTACACTCTTGCTTCATTCAACGAAGAAGCCAGCGAGTGGCAGACCGCAGCAGGAAAGTATGTTGTCAACTTTGCCGCAAACGTACAGGATGTAAGAGCAAGCGCAAGCGTCACTCTCAAATCCAAGTCCTGGAAAGTTAACAAAGTGCTACTCCCACAGGAGCCTGTCAAAGAAATAGCAGTCAAGTAATGTCATGAAAAGGATTCTCTCCCTTCTCCTCATTGCCTTCTCGACAATCAGTCTGTGGGGGCAGGACAATGTCTATCTCAATGAGCTCAAGCAGGATCCCAAGAAATCCTATGGCAATGACTACCCATACTTGTTTACCGAGAGCAAATTGACCGCATCGCCGATGGGCTATGAGCCTTTCTACATCAGTCATTATGCAAGACACGGCTCCAGATATTACTGGAACGACAAGTTGTACGGAGCGCTTGATACAATCCTGACCACAGCCCACAACCTAGGAAGGCTCACAAAAGAAGGCGAGCTGTTCTACAGTAAGTTTGAGGCAGCGAAGGATGAACTGGTAACCGGTGTCAGCGAACTCACCCAGCTCGGATGGGAGCAACATCAACAAATTGCAAGGACAATGTACTCCGCCTTTCCTGAGGTATTCAGCAAAGGCGGGAACGTCCTGGCGATATCATCCCTTTCCGGACGTTGTGTGCTCAGTATGTCCGCCTTCTGTCAGGAACTCGTCCAATGCAACCCCAAATTGGAGATACGAGAGCAGGCCTCGCGCTTTACCCTGGATGGGGTTGTCCCCGGAGATAAGGAAAACCCTATAAAGCACAATTATCCCAAGGTTCATCCAAAATACGAGCAGCACAGGGACCAGTTCAAATACAGCGAGCCCCTGCGCGGCAAGATATTCGAGAGAGTATTCACCAGCGATGAAGGCATTCCCGGCAAGCCTGAATACATAGCAGGCAGTCTGCTCAACCTATACACCTCTCTTCCCAATATCAATCACGAAGGGATGATGGAAGGTATCGTCACAGACAGTGAATTGGTGGATGTATGGGAGGAATCCAATCTCGGGGCATACTCCTGGGTGTTCACCAGTCAATATGAGATGATCCCCATTCTTCAGGATTTCTTGAAGAAAGCGGATAAGGTAATCTCGGGAGAGAGCGACAAGGTTGCAGACTTTCGTTTCGGCCACGACAGCTGCATCGGACCTCTGACAGTCTTGATGGGAATCAATGGCGCTGATATTGACCCTGAGGACCCGTATGAGGTTAAGAACTGTTACCAGAACTGGAATACTTGCAAAGCAAGCAATATCCAATGGGTTTTCTATAGAGGCAGCAAGAATCCGGACGATATTCTGGTAAAATGTCTCCTCAATGGATCAGAAGCCCATCTCCCTGTCACGACTGATATGTTCCCCTATTATCATTGGTCTGATATGCGAGAGTTCTATCTCAGTCGCTGCGAAGTCCCCGAACAGAACTGATCGGAAACAAAATATTATGCAGGCCCCGCTTTTCTATTGCTGGGCGGGGTGCGAAGCAATTAGAGCCTCCGCCCATTCCTTAAAGTCGTCCCAGCGATAGAAGCCTTCATAAACCGGGACTAGCTGAGGGAGTGAGGCGGTGGCCTCGTTCCATATCAGCTGGAAGATAATATCATTCTGCTTGTTCCTGTAGAAAGCGAAAAGCACGGTATTGGCCATAGGAGTGTTATAACTCTGAAACCAATATTTGGCTTCCGATGCGTCCTGGGGAACGGTTCCGGAAGAATTCATATCCAACAGGCAGGTGAAAGCCTCCATCACATAATCGTGTCCGAAACGCAGATCGGCAGCAATCCCGGGATTGACAAAAGCCTCCTCTGCCTTAGTGATAATATCCTCAAGAAGAGGAATCTGATTGTAACGGCTGGTAATGTCCCCGTAGAATGATCGATAGTTGTTAGCCTCCCAGAGAGTCAGTAATTGATCCACAGTGACTGTCCCGTCAAAAATAGGTTCCTCGCTGCTATTGTGATAGTTGCCAAGGAAAGAGAACAGCTCGCTGCAGAATCGTGTAGAACCTCCCTGATATTTTTCCACGAAGGCAGGGTCCGTAAAGAGTCTCTCAAGAATACCCTTATAGTCAACGGTCCTGGCGGTAAAGTCTGCCACACTCTCAAGGGTAGGCTGGTCCGATGGAGCGATATAATTGCGCCGTATTTCGGCAGGAGCACTCACAGGAGCAATAACCTTCATTCCAGTATGGTCACAGCTCTGGAAAATATCCAAACTAGGATTCTTGGCCTGGAGACTCAGACAGAATGAGCTCATACTGACAATGCTGCGCTGCGAGGTGGATGTCACTGCGTTTACCTTTCTTGCACCCTTGAACACCTCAGGGAATGCATCATAGACAATTTCTCCAATGCGTTTATGCTGCTCAAATCCAAGAGGAACAATATCACCGGTATTGAGATAAGGGATAAAGTAGTAGTCCTCATATTTGGCACGGAAATCCTCTCCCACAGAGGTAAGTTTACCCTCGTTATGAGCCTCAGTAAATACCTGATGGAGAAGCTTGTATGTCTCCACGTTCCAAGCATTGCGGGATCCGTGGCGGCCATAATGAGTGATATAGAAGGCCTTATATCCCTTGGGAGCCTTTGCTATGGACACCGAATCAAAACGATGAGGTCCTTCCATTGCACATATTTTCCTCCAGTCCTCAGCGACCTTCGTCATTACATCATACTGCTGCGCAAATGCGGCATTGCATAAGGAAGCAATGCATACGAATAGGATTATCTTTTTCATTATCAATTATGTATTTTGCATAAATATAAGACTAAAAATTCAATTCTCCTCTCCGCTGAAAGGAAATAGGACGGTCAATACCCCTTCCCGGACCCTGAAGTGAATATCCATATCGGCAAAGCGCATTCCATAGACCCGCTCCGGGTCATCTTGATAAGAAGGCCTTGGATCATTTTCCAACACCTGCTTCAGCTGAATAATCAAGTCAGAGCCAAGTCTATTTTCCAGACTGGAAGGGACACACACTTCCAAATGTCTCTGTGCAAGACTGTCGACATAGCCGCAGACCGCTTCGGGACGGCTGTCAGCATATTTGATATATGGTTTAATATCATAGATAGGAGTCCCGTCCATCAGGTCGGCGCCCAGAACATTGATGACAGGTCCCAATTCGGAATCCCGTTCAATACTTTCAATCCTGACACAGGACAGCCCTATGGGATTGGGACGGAAGGGAGAGCGCGTAGCAAATACACCCATCGTATCATTCCCGCCCAGCCGTGGGGGACGTACCGTCGTCTGGAATTCCTTTCCCGGAGTCTCCCTATTGGCCGAGAATCCCCAAATCAGCCAGATATGGCTGAACCCCTCGAGCCCCCGCAGGGCCTCGGCGTTTCTGAATTGCTTTTCAAAAACAATTCTCCCCCGCAGATCAGACGCTAGAGAACTCTGCCTCGGAATACCGAACTTCTCCTTGAAAGGAGAGCGAATTCGTGCAATAGCCTTGATTTCCATATATGATTTCGATCAAATTTTCCGTAAATTTGTTAAAAATAGCACTGAAATGAAAATCACACAACTAATTTGCTCCATTGCGGCAGTTTCCCTTCTCTGCTGCACTCTGAATGCACAGGAACAGACCGTAAGAGTTTTCTCCCATCGCGGAGGACGTATGGAATTTGATGAAAATACTCTTTCCGCCTTTCAGGCAAGTTACGATGCCGGATACCGCGGTTTTGAAACTGATGTGAGAATGACCTCTGACGGTCAGCTTATCATAACCCACGACAGCTCGCTTGAAAGGACCACCGACGGGAGTGGTGCGGTTGAGCAAAAAACAGCCGCTGAGATCAGAAAATACAACACAAAAGGCGGGCACAAGATTCTTTTCCTCGATGAACTTTTGGAATTTCTGAAAGGCAAGGAAGGGCTATATGTAGAATTCGAATTGAAAACTTCACCTGTGGAACTTTATCCCGAGGATCGCCTCCGCGAATTCTGCGACAAGCTCTACAAGGCTGTGATGGCCGTCAAGCCTGCCGATGCCACCTTCCTTTTCACTTCCGGCGACTATCGCGGACTGCGCTATCTCCAGCAAAAATATCCCGGAACAGATATGCTTCTGATCACTGGCAAGCCCTGCAATGACGAGACTATAGCCCTCTGCAAGGCAATGGGTATCGACAGGCTCGGAGCCACGATGGACGGCACGAGCAGAGCTGCCGTAGCCAAAGCGCATAAAGAAGGCCTGATCGTCAGTCTCTGGCCAGGGAACAGCCCTGCGGATTTTGTTCTTGGAACATATCTGGGAGCTGATTTCCTTTGTACGGACGTACCTGTTGCAGTCAAGACATTTGCTGCAGAGAAAACTCCTTGGATCAACGTAAAATACTGATACAATATGAGCAGAATAATTACAATTATCGGATCCGGTATGATGGGATCCGCACTTGCCTTTCCCGCCGCTGAAAACGGCAATGAAGTCAGGATTGTCGGCACCTGTCTGGATGATGAAATTATTGATGGATACATAAAGACACACAAGCACGAAAAGTTCTGCAGACCTTTCCCCGACAATGTCAAATATTACTATTACAAGGATTGGAAAGAAGCTGTCAAGGGTGCGGATTTCGTTATCGGTGGAGTATCTTCCTTCGGAGTGGACTGGTTCCTGGAAGCAATTCTTACCGAGCTTGACCCTGCAATGCCTGTCCTTTCTGTGACAAAAGGTCTCAAGGCCCTTGAGGACGGCACTCTCATCTCTTACCCGGGATATTGGGAGAGCGAACTGGCAAAAAAGGGCATCCACCGTACAATCAATGCCGTCGGAGGTCCCTGCACATCATATGAACTGGTGTTTATGGACCCGAGTGAGGTTGCATTCTGCGGCAAGGACAATGCTCAGCTCCGTATGATGAAGGAGGCCATGCAGCGTCCATATTATCATATCTCTCTTACAAATGATGTCATAGGTCTGGAAAGCGCAGTAGCGCTAAAGAATGCTTACGCAATGGCCGTAACTCTCGCCGTCGGTCTCAACACACGCTGGCACGGTGAGAATGAGCCCCAGCACTACAACTCACAAGCCGGCACATTTTCTCAGGCCGTCAGGGAGACCCACGCTCTTATGCAGATGCAGGGTGGCACTTTTGAGTCCGAATGTATAGGTCTGGGAGACCTGTATGTAACAATCTTCAGCGGTCGTACAAGACGTTGCGGTGTCCTTATGGGACAGGGCCTCAACTATGATGAGGTAACAGAGGCTCTCTCAGGCATCACTCTGGAATCGCTTGTCATCACCCGCGTTATGGGCAACGCCATAAGAAAGAAAGCAGAACTCGGACTCCTTGACCTTAGAGATTTCCCTCTTCTTATGCATATCGTGGAAATCCTGGACAAAGGCAAGGCCGATGCAGACCTGCCCTGGGAAGCATTCACATTTGAGAATCTCAAATAATTTAGTAAAGCAAGCATTAATCTCTTTTGACAGTATGAAAGACGGAGAATTCAAAACTGTATTTGCCACCAGCAATCCCATCAATGCACATATTATTGAAGGAATGCTCAGAGAGAACGGCATCCCGGCTATGGTATTCGGAGA
>DCIC01000116.1:57174-77370 GCA_002315825.1 Bacteroidales bacterium UBA1736
CGATGGCGCTTATCAATTCTCCGGCAGAAGAATCTGACGACTAGAATCCTGAAATATCAATAGCACTGATTCCCGACAGGGTTGAGAACAGAATACCTTTCGCATCCTGGAAGGTAACAATCTCTGTGTGAGTTTGTTTCCCGTCGGAATATGTGTGTGTCATCCCGTCCTTGGAGAACTTGGTGCTTTTCCCGTCGCCCCAATCCACAGTACCTGAGATTGTATCAGCCGTAATCTTCGGAAGGAAACCTTTCTTCCTTGAATGAGTGAAAGACAGCGTCTGGTCAACTTTACCCTGAATGACTGTCAATGTCTCACAAATATCCGTACCCTTGGCTCTGAACTCAATCTTCGCAGTCCTTTGCCCAATTGTTGAGGCCGTCACGCGGAATTTATGATGGTATGTCTCAAGGGCCTTTGTCTCAACTATCTCGGACACCCAATCAGATCCTTCGACAATAGTAAGCATATACTCCAGGTTTGCTTTCAGTTCAACCTCGATATCCCCACCCGAAACAGGAACTTCCACTATCTTTTTTGTGAGGATAATGCCGTAATTTTCACACTGATGTACCTTGACTGTATCCGCAAGGCCTGAAGTCTGGGCCACAAAGATTATCTCTCCATCCCTGTCCGCATATGTATCATTTGCCATAATCGTGAAACTCTTCTTATAAGTTTCTATTCCTTTGGTATCGGCATTGGCAATAATCCACTTTGAATAGGCCTCGGGGACAGTGACTGAGCATCCTACATTTGAGTTAAGCTCGACCGTCACTTCCGCCTTATCGGCAGGGAGATCCAGATATTTGTCGGAAACGATAATGAAACTGTCATTCTGAGCCTGCTTTACAACAATTTCCTCTGAGAGACCGCTGGCCCTGATAATAATCTTCCCCTCACGTGCATCAAAAGTATCATTGGCTGCAATCGAAAATCTCTCAGTATAATCCTTCATTCCCTTTGTCCCAAGAGATTGGATCCACTTGACCTCAGAAGGAATTTCTACAGTGTAGTCAATGTTGGAACTCAACCTGACCTCGATTTCCTGCGCCTTGTCGTCAAGTTCAAATAAAGACGAACCTATCACGAGTGAATTCTTCTGAACCTGATTGATTGTCACTGTCTGGGATAAGTTGGCGCTGGAGAATGTAACTGACGCTGTTCTTCCGTCGGTCTGGCTATTCTCATCCACAGAAATCTGAATCTGAGCGGAGCCTGCCACGCCTGATGTCGGAGATACGTGCACCCAGGCCGCATTGCTGGAAACCATCCAATCATTATTGGCTTTGAGAGAAACGCTAACCGTCGAAGCACTGGAAGTGGCGACATCGACTGTCGAAGGTGTAACTGTCAAAGACGGAGCCTCTTCCTTTTTGCAGGAAGCAAAAAGAGTAAAGGCCAGCATCAAACTAATTCTGAATATATTTTTCATCTCTTTTCCTCCTATAGTTTCACTGCTACAGATGACTTGTAGCCTTCCACAACAATCTCAATTATATAATCTCCCGAAGAGACAACCGACTTGTCGATAGTCATTTTCTTGCCACTGACAGTAACACCTGTGCTGACCGTCTGGCCAGACTCGGTGACAAGCTGCAATGAGGGAGACGCAAACTCCGACACCTCTACAGTCACAAGATTTGAAGTCTTGTCATATCCGAAGGAAGTATAGGATAAAATCGGGAAATCAAGACAGTATGAAGCCGCGCCACCAATTTCATCATCAAAGGGCAGAGGTATGGCATCCATTTCCTCTGCTGCAGCGTCAGTAAGATATACAGGAGAGATATAATCCCCCTTAGAAATGGCAAGATTGATCTTACATTCATTATAATCCATTGTAGGATAATATGATGAGAAATTACCCTCTATCGCATACCATTGAGAAACCACCTCAAGCAACTTCCCTTCGGCATTGTGGTGACCGATAGAAATATACACCATACCTTCTCGCTGTGTCCCATGAACATTTGTCAATACCGCATTGAATGATTCGCCCTTTCGGATCAGCTCCTTTGATACAGTAATGCCTTGATAACTGGCAGAAATACCCGGATCTTCCCCGCCCCTGTCCTTGAACATATTGAACACGGCGCCGTTGGAATAGGTGAATCCCCCCATAGAAGTCAGGGAAAAATAGCCATTGTCTTTGCCGCTCCACCCCCAATTGACATACAAGTAGTCTGACTTGTCATATCCTGCAACGACGAAGGCGTGTCCGCCTGAACCGGACTGCCCGGAATAAACAAAGGGACCGACATTATCAATCTCACTCTTGACCTTTTTCAGCCACTCCTCCTCAGAAAACAAATGCCTGTCAAGATATACTATGCTGTTGTCATATCCCATATACTTGGCAAGACCGGGAGCGGCATACTGGGTCATTGTGCCGGAGCCCGTAGCGGAATAAATCATTTTTGTCATAACCCCAAGATCAAACATCAATTGCGCTACTTGCTTGGCTTGCTGTTCCGAATATGACCCTGATTTATACTCCATCAACATATTGTTCCAGTCATAAGCGCCCAGTTCGTGACCCAATTCCCAACGTTTTCCATAGACATCCGAATAATCGGGAAGTTTTCCTTTCCCGGCCTCCGGCCACTGCCGATGCTTCATTACAATAGCCGTAGAAGTAGCCACACACCCGGTAACACTGTTTTTGTCTCCATCCTTAGGGCACAAATCATTGTAAGGAGTATTCTGATCCCACAAGGCCGTTTCGTAATACTTTGAAGTACTGCCATACACAGGGATGGTGCCGGATGTGGAAAGATTGTCCCACTCCTTCTGTACTTTTATACTGGGTTTCTCCCCCGCATCCCTTACTTTAATAATCTCAGAACGAAGACGTCCCATCCAGTCAGACAGGTTCTGGGGCATATTATCTGAAATAAAGGTTCCGGAATACGAATACCCGAGGACGGGTGTAACGGCATCGCAGGCCGAAATAATCACAAAACCACCTCCGTCAGATTGGAAAACATAATACGCCGGTTCTGATGAAGCTTTAGTCGCTTCCGACTCTCCATCCCAGACAAGTCTAACATTTCCCCCTGCTTTGGTCGAGGACTTTGTCAAGAACTTCTCCGCCAATGTTTGAGCCTTGTCCAATGTGACATTGTCAGCAAAAATGCTGATGGGGAACAACAAGGCAATCAGAAAGAATAACTTTCTCATACTCTACACCAAACTATTAATGATTCTTACAAATTTATTATATTTGTCCAAATAACCGCATAAAAATGTTTGAGAAGTCCGTATATTCATCAAGACGCCGCTCACTTATCGACAAAATGAAAGGAGAGACAGGCATTATTCTTTTTATTGGTAACGTCGAAGCTCCGGCACAGTACAAAGACAATTGCTATAAATTCCGACAGGACAGTTCCTGGTTGTACTTCTTCGGAATAGACGAGCCCCTCTTTGCCGCAACCATCGATCTGGACAGTTCTGATGTCACTCTTTATGGTGATGATTTCACTCTGAATGATATAATCTGGATGGGTCCTCAACCCAGCGTAGCAGCAAGAGCAGCGGAAGTCGGCATCAGTAAGACTGCCTCATCCAAGGAGCTGGACAAAGTCATCAGCAATGCAATAAGCGCAGGGCGCAAGATTCATTTCCTCCCCGCTACCCGTTATGCAACGATGTTACGCCTGTCCTCATTGCTCTCAATCCCCGCCTCCGAAACTGTCTCAGTCGGTAAAAGCGGATGCCCCCTGGCATCACAGGCTCTCGTCAAGGCAGTCATTTCAATGAGACTTGTCAAAGAAGACTGCGAGATAGAGCAGATGGAGCAAGCTTGCGACCTGGGATTTGAAATGCATACTGCCGCAAGAAGAGGCATCAAGCCGGGAGTAATCGAACAGCAGATTGTCGGAGATATGGAGGCCGTCACCCTCTCCAAGGGATGGGGAGCATCATTCGCCACCATCCTGACTCAGCACGGTGAAATCTTCCACAATCACTCTCACCAATGTTTGGTCGAGCCGGGAAAGCTGATGGTTGTGGACGCAGGCGCAGAGTCCAACTCCCACTATGCATCGGATTTCACCAGAACATACCCGACAGCAGGAAAGTTTACCCGCATGCAGAAAGATATATATCAGACCGTATATGAATGTAACGAGCTGGCATTTTCTCTTACAAAACCCGGAACAACTTATCGGGATGTTCACATTGCCACTGCAGTTCATATGCTTGAAAATCTTAAAGACCTTGGTCTTGTAAGCGGCAATCCGACCGAAATGGCCGCAGATGGGATTGCAGGTCTGTTTATGCCTCACGGATTGGGTCACAATATTGGACTGGATGTCCACGATATGGAAGATTACGGTGAGAATCTCGTCGGCTATGACCCGGACCAGAAACGTTCCACCCAGCTTGGTCTTGCCAGCCTCAGAATGGCCCGCAAATTAGTCCCCGGCAACGTTGTGACAGATGAGCCCGGCATATACTTCATCCCTGATCTTATCGAGCAGTGGAAGAAAGATGGTACCGACAGAGGCTGCATCAACTACGCCAAAGTCGAAAACTACTATTCTTTCGGAGGCATCAGACTTGAGGATGATGTGCTGATTACCAATGACGGAGCCAGACGTTTGGGAAAAGAAAGACTTCCTGTCGCCCCCGATGAGATTGAGCAAATAATGTCTATTGAGAACAGCTAGTGCTATGGGATTGTTGGAAGGTAAAGTTGCCCTGATTACGGGTGCGGCAAAAGGTATTGGGAAAGCAATTGCACTGAAATTCGCGGAAGAAGGAGCTGATATTGCATTTACTGATCTTGTCATCAATGACATTGCACTTCAAACTCTTGAGCAGATCAGGAGTTTCGGGCACAAAGCGGAAGCCTATGCTTCAAATGCAGCAGATTTCCCCCAAACTCACCAGACCGTTGAACAGATTCACAAGGAATTCGGGAAAATCGACATTCTGGTCAATAACGCAGGCATCACAAAAGACGCCCTGATGCTCAGAATGGGAGAGGATCAGTGGGATGCAGTCATCACCGTCAATCTCAAATCAGCGTTCAACTTCATCCACGCGATTACTCCCATTATGGCGCGTCAAAGAGCGGGAAGCATAATCAATATGTCTTCCGTAGTCGGAGAATGCGGCAATGCCGGTCAGTGTAATTACTCCGCATCAAAAGCCGGTCTTATCGGTCTCACAAAATCAATTGCAAAGGAGATGGGAGCACGAGGAATCAGAGCAAATGCCATTGCTCCCGGATTTATCATCTCGGATATGACAGAAGCCTTGCCTCAGGAGGTCAGAGAAGCTTGGGTGAAGACCATACCCCTCAAGAGAGGAGGGACAGTGGAAGAAGTTGCAAAAGTGGCGCTTTTCCTCGGAAGTGATTTATCCTCCTATGTCAGCGGCCAAGTAATCAGCTGCTGCGGTGCTATGAATTGCTGATGAATCCATTCAAAGCCATCATCAATCTGTTCCTCCCCAATAGATGTATAATCTGTGGGGAAAGGTTGAGTGTCAGCTCTGAGTACATTTGTTGTCTGCCCTGCACTGTTGATTTCCCTAAGACCAAGTTTTGGGCGGAAGACAACAAGATGACCTCCGCATTCAGAGAATTGACCGGAGACGACAGATGTTTCGCGACCAGTCTCTTCTACTATAAAGAGGACTCACCATTCCGGGCCATCACCCACTCCTTGAAATATGAATATGGACTCAAAACAGGACGGTACTATTCCGAGCTCCTGGCTCAAGAGATCCTCCACGACTGGGTATTTCAGGATCTTGACCTTATTATTCCTGTCCCCATCCACGCGTTTCGACGTTTCACAAGGGGATACAACCAGTCAGAGGTGATAGCAAAGACCCTGGGGTCTGAACTTGAAGTAAAAACGGATAACAGAGTAATAAAACGTTCCCGCTATACAAAGACGCAGACAAAGTTGT
Source organism: Bacteroidales bacterium UBA1736 (assembly GCA_002315825.1). Taxonomy (GTDB): domain Bacteria; phylum Bacteroidota; class Bacteroidia; order Bacteroidales; family UBA932; genus Cryptobacteroides. Next base: position 63,103 of record DCIC01000116.1, read on the forward strand.
CCGGCTCCGACAAGCAATCAAATGTAAGCGGAGCTTTCAAAGCGTTGAAAAAAGTTGACGCCAAGCACATTCTTCTTGTCGATGATGTCTACACTTCCGGATCGACTCTGGCGGAATGCTACAAAGTACTAAGGGAATGTACTGATACCGATACAAAAATTTCTATTGCCACACTAGCTTTTGTGGATAAATTGTAAAAATAACTATATTTGTCATCCCAAGAATTAATTAACATTTAGCATATGACACAGCTTTTATTCCTTCAGAACCTCGGAGCAGGTGAAATCATCATTATCTCTCTTATCGTATTGCTTCTTTTCGGCGGCAAGAAGATTCCTGAGCTCATGCACGGAATCGGTAAGGGTGTAAAGAGTTTCAAAACAGGCCTCAATGAGGTGGAGAAAGAGATTGACAACATCGGTGAGATCGATGTAAAAAAGGATGAAGAAAAGAAATAATGGCAGAAAGCAGCAATAATGATGAGATGACATTCTGGGATCATCTTGAAGCTCTCAGATGGACTCTTTTTCATGTACTAATAGCTCTGGTGATTGTTCTCGTCGGAGTCTTTATCGCGCTTCCGCATATTTTCGACTCTTTTGTCTTAGGTCCCACCACTGCTGACTTCTTTGTTTATCGTTGGTTTGCCTCACTCGGTGGGGGCGGAGGTGGAGGCCAATTGATGCCCGATTTCAGTGGAGATGACTTTCACGTTGATATCATAAACATCAACGTAGCCACTCAGTTCCTGACACATATCACCACGTCTTTCTGGTTCTCTCTGGTAATAGTTTTCCCCTATCTCATCTATGAGATTTGGGTGTTTATACGCCCGGCTCTTTACAAAAATGAGCAAAAGGGCGTCAAGAGAGCTTTCTCATTCGGTACTATTCTGTTCTTCCTTGGATGTGCCGTCGGATATTGCTTGGTTTTCCCTCTGACATTCAGATTTTTGACCCAATATCAGATTGGAGAGACCATTACCAATCAGATTTCACTCAACTCATACATTTCCAACTTCACTACAATAGTTTTTGTAATGGGACTTGTATTTGAGATGCCTATGCTCGCATGGATTCTTTCTACAATGGGCCTTCTGAAAAAGTCATTCTTGAAAGAATACCGCAAGCACGCTGTGGTAGTGTTGCTGGTACTCGCCGCTCTCATCACCCCTTCTGGAGATCCCTTCACTCTTTCAATCGTGTTCCTGCCTCTATATCTCCTGTATGAGACATCCATTCTTGTAGTAAGGGACGATACGGCCGAGACAGAATAATCAGAACTCCAAGTCAAACACAAGCGTATTATACTAATAAGAAACGGCTGATAAATGAATATATCAGCCGTTTCTTATTAGATAGGGTCATTCAACCCCTTATTTACTCAAGATTACTCTGCAGTTGCGTAGCAAGGCTTAACGAAATCAGCGTTGAGGAGATAATCAGCGCTTTCCTTTATTGACTGGAGAACATCCTCGTAAGAATATCTCTCGACCTCAATAACATATGCCTTAGCACCGGCAACGTCCATATTGTTGTAGATAGCGTCAAATCCTACGAAACCGCTTGCACCGATCTCCTTTGCATCCTTGATGTGGAGAACTTTGAAACGTCCGGGATAGGTCTTGAAGTACTCAACAGGAGCCTGGTGTCCGTAAACTGTCCAGTAAACATCCATCTCGAAGAATACATACTGAGGGTCAGTATTCTGAATCATATAGTCATACATAACCTGATCCTCAATTTTCTCAAACTCGAATGAGTGGTTGTGATAACCGAACTGGATACCCTCTTCAGCACAAAGCTTACCTATTGCGTTGAAATAGTCGCAGATAACCTGAAGCTGAGCGATTGTCTCGGGCTTGCGGATAGAAGGAACTACGATTGTAGAGATGCCGGCTGCCTTGTGAGCAGGGATAGCGACTTTCCACCAATCGAGAGCCTCAGAAAAATCACCGCTCTCAAGCTGCTCAGGAGTAAGTCCGTGGCTTGTGTGAGAAGAGAAAGATCTAAGACCTGCAGCCTCAAGATCAGCCTTATACTGTTCAGGAGCAACACCGTAGAACATACCGTCATTGTAGCTGGCAGCCTCAACTGATGTGTAACCGAAGTCAGCGATAGCCTTGAGAACAGTTGCCTGATTCTGTGCATAGAGCTCAGGCTTGCCGATAAGTGAACGCACTGAATAAAGCTGGATGGACATATCCTTTGCCACCTTCTCCTCAGTCTTTGCACAAGACACTGCGAGGATAGCTATTGCAAATACGAAAAATAACTTTTTCATAATATTGAATTAGTCAAAAAGTTTAACCTTGATGTTGCGGAAATAAACAACGTCTCCGTGATCCTGGAATCCGATGTAACCCTCGTGGTTCTCGCCACCGCAATTGTTGAGGAGCTCGAAAGCAAGGGGCCATTTCTCCTGGCTGAACTTGCTTGCCTGAAGCATATCAGTCCAGTTCTGAGTCCACAGATGATACTCGAGAACGTTCTCGTCGTTCTGGTAGTGAACAACTGTTCCCTGGTAAACCATAATCTTAACTTTATTCCACTCACCGAAAGGCTTAGAATTCTGAGGATTTGCAGGGATCATATCATAAAGAGATGTTGACTGTCTGTTGCCATCTTTTCCGAGTTTTGCATCGGGATGGTTAACATTGTCAAGAACCTGACACTCAGGAGCAGAAATATAAATAGGCTCCATAACTTCCTCACCGTCGTGCATAGAAGAAACCTCCTGTGCAAGATAGAAGATACCTGAGTTGGCACCCTTCTCTACCTTCCACTCAAGCTCAAGCTCGAAATTCTTGAATTTGTGAGCGAAGATAATGTCGCCACCATCTCCTTGCTGAGCCTCACCGCCACCAGTTCCATTGAACTTGATGCAACCGTCTTCAATTGTCCATTTTGAAGGAACGTGATCCTTACCATAACCTCTCCAGCCATTGAAAGTCTGACCGTCGAAAATCTGGATATATCCGTCAGCGTCTACAGGGAACTGAGCAAGGTCAACCTGCTCATTCTCAATAATTTTGTACTCAGGAGTGCCAGCGGGCTGCTCCTCTTCTGCGCCTGCGGCTGCTTTTGTGTTACCCCCGCAGGATGCGAGGGTAACAATTGCAGCTGCACCGGCAATGATTGCCAATGTCTTTTTCATTTTTTATAGATTTGTTAGAATTACCTATTATTCGGGCATTTCAGGAAGAGCGTAACCGTTCTTGTAAGTGTGCTTGATAAGCTCCTGTGCGAAAGCACGTGCATTTACAGGCTCGGTGTATGTCTTCTGGAATGTAGGATGTCCCTCATTGATTGTAAATCCATCGTGGATGACTGAACGGATTGTTGCATCAGCAGGGATATTGGTGAACTCCATCTTCTCACCATCCCACTCGAGCTCACGATTGAGGCTCTGGAGACGAACTGCGAGAACACCCATAACTACCATCTCGTTGAAAGGACCAGCCTCGCTGAAATCTGAAGCAGTCTTTACGCGGGTAGCAGCGTCTTCCTTACAAGCGCGAACCCAGTCCATCTGGTGCGACTCAGTGATCTTACGGAGAACCTCGGGAGCCTTAGGAGTACGTCCTGAAAGGAGGAAAGGCTTAACACCGTAGCAACCGCAGATAAGAGTATCCTTTGTTCCGTGGAAGATAACGCAACCACCCTGAACATTCATATCCACTCCTGCAGGGAGACCGGCAGGTCTTGCGGGCTTCAAGCCACCGTCATACCACCAAACTTCAACCTCGGGCATAGCAACCTTTGGCAAATTCTCTCTTGCGGGATAAGTGAGCTTAACGATCTGAGCGTTAGGACAAGACTCGCTGAGAAGGAGTGTTGAGCTTCCCTGAACCTTTGTAGGATAACCAAGCTTCAAAGCCTTGAATACAGGGTGGAGAATATGGCAAGCCATATCACCGAGAGCACCTGTACCGAAGTCCCACCAGCCGCGGAAGTTCCAAGGTGTGTATATCTCATTGTAAGGCCTGGGCTCAGCAGGTCCGATGAAGTTATCCCACTGCATTGTGGAAGGAACTGCCATATCAGCAGGACGCTCAAGACCCTGAGGCCAGATAGGACGGTCTGTGAAAGCCTCTACCTTTGTAACCTCTCCGATCTCACCATTCCAGATCCACTCACAAGTCTGCTTTACACCTTCGCCTGATGATCCCTGGTTACCCATCTGGGTAGCAACCTGATATTTAGCTGCGAGTTTGGTAAGGAGACGTGACTCATATACTGTGTGAGTAAGAGGCTTCTCGCAATATACGTGCTTTCCGGCAACAAGAGCGGTGGCAGCAACAATTGCGTGTGTATGGTCAGCTGTAGCAACCATAACAGCATCAGCCTGATTCAACATCTCGTCGAAGCAAACACGGTAGTCATTGTACCTCTTTGCATCGGGATAGCGCTGGAATACGGGGTCAGCATACTTCCAGTCAACATCTGCGAGAGCGATGATGTTCTGGCTCTCCATAGCCTTGAGGTCAGCAGAACCTCTACCACCGACACCTACGCCGATGATGTTGAGCTTGTCACTGGGAGCTACTTTCTTCTTCTTTGCAACAGGCTCCTTTGCAAACATACTGGGAGTTGCAGCCAGACCGATTGCAGCTGCTGTTCCGGTCTTAAGGAAAGACCTTCTTGAAATCTCGTTTGACATAAAACAATTGTTATTAGTTTGTAATAAAAATTATATATAAATGAGTTTGAATAAATCAAATCGCATTTTGCCCAAATTTCGCATAAAATTTTACAATTCCCAAAAAATGGATTCTTTTTTTCTATTTTTGTAGAGGAAAACATTAAACACGTAACTAAATATGAAGAAATTGATTAGCATTCTTTGCTCCGTTACCCTGTCTTTCTGTCTCGTATCTTGCTCCGAGCAGAAAAGCGCAAAAGGAGATGAAGACAAAACAAACTTACCTTCAGTCACTTGCGGCAGTGTTGCCCCTGATTTCGAAATCAGCGACGCCAATGGTTATACTTTCAAGCTCTCAGATTATAGAGGGAAATGGGTACTTCTCGATTTCTGGGCAAGCTGGTGTCCCGACTGCGTAGCTGAAATCCCGGCGATGAAAGGGCTCTACCACGATTTCGACGCACGTGGAGTCAATTTCATTTCAGTTTCCTTCGACAAGGAAGAGCAGGCTTGGAAGGACTGCATTTCCAGCAACGGATTTGAGTGGAGACAAGGGTGTAATCTAAAAGAGTGGAAGGAAAATCCGATAGCTGAAGCTTACGGCATCCACTGGATCCCCACCACAATCCTTATCGCTCCTGACGGGACCGTAGCAGGAGCAGCGCTGACCGCTGAAGAAATGAGGACCATCCTTGATGAGAAGATCGGAATAATGCCGGTTACCGGCACCTGGATCAATCTCGCCTGGCAGGATGAGCGCAACAATTATATGAATTTCCAGGATGAGGACAAGAATACCGATCCCGGAATGTGGGCGGAGAAGATGCGCAACCTCCACGCCATCGGAGTTGACTATATCGCATTTGACCAGGTCGCAAATGAGAGAAAGGCATATTACCCTTCTGAGATTATGCCTCATCACTATCCCGACGGACGCAAGAGTCCCGTAGAAGTGATTATGGATACCTGTGACGAACTCGGAATGCACGTATTTATGAGCTGCGGTTGGGCAAACAACCAGCTCGACGATGTCGGAAATAAGGAAGTGGTCGCACGCCAGTGTGCTATGATGGAAGAACTCGCCGCCCTCTATGGAGACAGACCTTCATTCTACGGCTGGTATCTCCCCATAGAGGATTGTCTTATCCCCTACCTGCCCGACAGATCTGTTGAAGGTATCAACAATCTCATTGCCAAGGCTCATCAGGTTACTCCCGGAAAATATACTATGGTGGCACCCTATGGTATTTTCGGAGCAGACCTGGACACCCCCAAGTTTGGGGAGCAGCTCTCGAAGATTGATGTTGACATCATCGCATATCAGGATGAAATCGGATGTGTCCGCAAGACCTTCCCCATCCATCAGATGAAGGAGAATTTCCGCAAGCTCGGAGAAATCCACAAAAACCTCGACATCGAATTCTGGGTAAACATCGAGAACTTCACCTGGGACAGAGGGACCAACAACTGGTACTCCACCCTCATTCCGGCCGAATTCGGACGTTACCTCACCCAAATAGTAAGCGCGAACCAGTCAGGTGCCACCAGAATCATGAGTTTCTCCGTCTATGGCATCTATGACAGACCAGGCTCACAATATCCTCTCGGACAGCCCGTTGAGTCAAATCTTGCATACAGCACATATCAGGACTGGCTGGCAGGTGACCCACATTGGAAACTTCTTGAAGATGTTTATATGGGAGACGCTGCAAATATCGCAGAAGGAAGCACCTGTGACTTCCCTACTCTCGTTGATGGCATATATGGATATGAGAGTCCCGACTGCACTGAGTGGACAAGTTTTGACGGGGATATGGAGATTGTCATCGACCTTGGCAAAAAGACTGAAATAGAAGCAGTAGCTCCTCATTTCATGCACTTTGCAGGAAGGGGTGTAAAGATGCCCGTATCAGTTGAGCTTTACATATCAAACAACGGCAAGAAATACACCGCCGTTCAGACGGTTGATGGTCCTCACGCTGTCAATGACAGACACGACTGCTGGACAGACCTGACCTACTTCGCCCTCAACAAGAAGGCTCGTTACATTAAGGTAATAGCAAAAGCTGCAGAATCATCGTCCATATATTGCGATGAAATCATCCTGAAATAATCAGAGGCTGACTCTAAAACGGCCGGGCACTGAAATTGATTCAGAGTCCGGCCGTTTTACATATCGGAAGAGATATACATCTATTTCAAGGTTTTGAGGTACTCGGAAGGAGTACACCCCATAATCCTCTTGAATTCACTGCTGGCAGTAGACCGGGAGCGAAATCCGGCATCAAACATCAACTGACCAATATCAACGTGAGCATCATTAGAGCGTGACTGCAGGGCATCGCACACATATTTCACTCTTTTTCTGTTCATCATATCACTGTACCCGGCAAAGCCGAGAGCCTTGATTTGCTCCGTCAAATACTTCTGATTTGTTCCCATAAGTCTGGACAGTTCCACAGCGTTCATCTCGGGATTCATCCAGATATCAGGATTGTCGAAAAAAGGATGAGGAGTGTTATCCACAACTATAGTATTATCAAACTCTTCCGGCAGATCAGGAGCATTCGCATAGATTCTGACATAGAGCTCAATATATACTATCAGAATACTTAGGAACAGAACACACGCACAATTTATCACTACACAAAAGAAATTACCAAGTAGAAGACCTCCGATAAAAGCAATTCCGATGACAGCGAAGAGGATTCTGAAAACAGTAATAATACTCTTGGGGACAATGCACTGACGCCAGTTTGTCACCGGAGACGCAGCGCAATGAATGCCATAGAGAATATACAGACTTGCCAGTGCGAATCTGATCCAGATATTCGGGCAACTGATATTTTCCTTGATTTCAGAGAACGAATGAAACTCCAATCCCTTCGAAGGGAAAATAATCAAGCCCACTATCAATACAACAACAGGGACGATGAAAAACAACGATTTTCCAAATGTCAACCATCTCTGACGCTTTATCTCACAGAAATAAGCCAGCAAAGGGAAATAGAAGCAGAAACCCAGCATCAATCCTCCCTGATCCAAAAGGTGGGTAAATGGAGGAGTAATCTGTCCTTCCCCACCGATATTGATAATCAGCATCAGCTGCCCCGACAATTCCGCAAGAAAGACAAGTGCAGCATAGAATCCAGGACGTGTGAAATCTCTGAACGCCCTGCGGATAAGAAGAGCACTCGCCACTATTGCAAGCAATAGATGCGAACTGAGAAGTATCAGAATTAGGATTAATTCTCCAGTATTCAATGAAACTATAATTTAAATTGCGAATATAGTGGAATTACGATAAACTATCACGCTATTTGAAGACTACCTGACCGGAATAGCTCATCTGGGTCCGGGAGACAGGAGAGCAAGTGATTGAGGCCCTTCCGTTGTTCCAGACGATGATTCTCACCCTTACTTCCTCTTCACCAGACAAAGCCACGAAAGACATAGCATACTCACCTGAAGAAGCATTGGAAAAATCGTCAGCAATCTCCACCGGGCAGTTAACGAAATTAATCCCAGAGTCAGTTGCCCCATACCCGCCACCACTGTGAGACTCACCCACAAAGGGAAGATGGGTGTCCGCCTTCCCTTTTGAAAGAGTAAAGGAATACTCGTTGGCGCTATGTATCATTGCCCCCTGAGAGGGTAAAATCTGAGTGATATCAATCGTAAGTTCGTGCGATTTAACAGCCTTCTCGATCCGAGCCGCCATTTCAGGATCAGTTTTCTCGTTCATCACTCCACAGGAAACTGCGCAGAGAGCGACAAGCACAACTAACAAATACCTTTTCATACTATGCCTCTTCATTTGAATTTTTACATCCTTCAATGCAAATATAAAACATAAGACCCAAGGAAATGCGATATTTGAAAAAAACATTGGGCCGGAAAATGAAACATACGGCAAAAAAATACCTACCTTGCAAAGATAATTATGGAAACGGTTGAATTTTATGACAGAATGAGGCGGTCCTTACAGGAAATTGCCGCCCGTGCGAAACGTCCGTTGACTCTCGCAGAGAAGTTGCTTTATGCGCATTTGTGCGACAAGAGCGCTGACTTCCCTCAAAGAGGAGAGTATGCTTTTTTCTCACCGGACAGGGTTGCTATGCAGGATGCTACAGCTCAGATGGCTGTTCTGCAGTTTATGAATTCAGGCAGGGACAGAGTAGCAGTGCCGACAAGTATCCATTGCGATCACCTCATTTGTGCAAGAAGCGGATATGAGATTGACCTCCCTGAAGCCTGCAGGGAGAATGCTGAGGTCTATGGATTTCTGGAGCAGGCTGCGGCAAGGTATGGAATGGATTTCTGGAAGCCCGGCGAGGGTATCATCCACCAGATTGTTTTGGAGAACTACGCCTTCCCGGCAGGTATGATGATAGGAACTGATTCTCATACTCCGAATGCAGGAGGAATGGGAATGATTGCCATTGGCGTCGGAGGATCAGATGCCGTTGATGTGATGACAGGTATGGAGTGGGAGCTCAGAATGCCCGGGATTATCGGTGTACACCTGACAGGCAGTTTGAAGGGATGGACTTCCGCCAAGGATGTGATTCTGAAGCTTGCCGGCATTTTGACCACAAAGGGAGGCACAAATTCAGTAATCGAATATTTCGGCGAGGGTTGCAAAGGGATTTCCTGCACCGGCAAGGCAACAATATGCAATATGGGAGCCGAAGTGGGAGCCACTTGCTCTCTATTCCCGTTTGACAGCAATATGGAACGCTATCTCATAGCTACCGGCCGTCCCGATGTAGCAAAAGAGGCAAAATCAATAGCATCCTTGCTGGCAGCCGACCCCGAAGTATACCGTTCTCCAGAGAAGTATTTTGACAAAGTCATAGAGATAAATCTCTCAGAACTGGAGCCTCAAGTCAATGGGCCTTTCACTCCGGATGCATCCTGCTCTCTGAGTGATATGCCGCAGAGAATCCTCGATTCCGGGTATCCTTCCAAGATTGAAGTCGCTCTGATTGGCTCCTGCACCAACTCTTCCTACCAGGATCTGTCAAGAGCCGCGTCTGTTGCCGATGCCGCAATGAGGGCCGGAATGAAACCAAAAGCAAGGCTAATTGTCAATCCGGGAAGCGGCAGAATCAAGGCGACCGCCGAAAGAGACGGTATTCTGGACACACTCCGTCAGGCCGGCGCAGTGATAATGACAAATGCCTGTGGCCCTTGTATAGGACAATGGGACAGAGGAGAGGCCGACAAGGCCAGGGCCAACTCGATAGTAACTTCTTTCAACAGGAACTTCGCCAAGAGAGCGGACGGTAATCCAAACACCCATTCTTTCATCGTCTCTCCTGAAATTGCAGTGGCATTTGCATTCAGCGGACGTTTTGAGATTCCGCAAGGCCTCGAAGCCCCGACCGGCGAGGTGCTACCGAGTCAAGGATTTGCCGAATTCGAGTCCGGGATGGTCTCTTCTGATATCCTTTCATCCCAAGATCCCCAGATAGATCCGTCAAGCAAAAGGCTTCAACGGCTCGTCCCCTTCGAACCTTGGGACGGCAGGGATCTCGATGCTCTCGCCCTCTTGATCAAGGTTAAGGGAAAATGTACCACTGACCATATTTCAATGGCAGGTCCCTGGCTCAAGTACCGCGGTCACCTGCAGAATATTTCCGACAATCTTCTTCTCGGTGCTGTAAATGCCTTTACGCTTCAAAGCGGTCCCGTAGCTCCGAGAGCAAGGGAGTTGGGGGAAAGCATAGTGGTGGCTGAAGATAATTATGGAGAGGGATCCAGCCGTGAGCATGCGGCTATGGAGCCCCGCTATCTTGGGATAAAGGTGGTTCTGGCAAAGAGTTTCGCAAGAATTCACGAGACCAACCTGAAGAAACAGGGTGTGCTTGCCCTCACTTTTGCGGAGCCTACTGACTATGATAAAATCCTGCAGGGGGACATCCTCGATGTCAAATGCTCCGGCATAGCACCCGGGTCAGAAGTAAGTATTGTATTGAATCATAATGACGGCACAAATGAAACTATCGTTGCAAGACACAGCTATAATAGCCAGCAACTCGAATGGTTCCGTGCCGGATCAGCATTGAATTATTTATGCAGAAAATAGCTATCCCCCTTATTGCTGGTGATGGAGTGGGTCCGGAAGTGACTTCAGCAAGCGTATCCATCATTGATGCCGCCGTCAGCAAGGCATATTCTGACAGGGCCGTCGAGTGGCTTCCCGTTCCGGCAGGGCAAAAGGCCTATGAGGAGCTGGGGACCTATATGCCAGATTCTACTTTGGAGGCTTTCAGAAAGTATGGCTTGGGACTCAAGGGGCCTCTGACTACTCCGGTGGGCGGGGGCATCCGCTCTCTGAACGTCTATCTGCGACAGAATCTGGATCTGTATGTCTGTCTGCGCCCTATCCGCTGGTTCTCCGGGGTGGAATCTCCTGTCAAGCATCCCGAGAAGGTTAATATGGTTGTGTTCCGCGAGAATACTGAGGATATCTATGCTGGTATTGAATGGGAATGTGGTACACCTCAAGCTTCTCGTTTCTATTCGTTCCTCAAGGATGAGATGGGCGTAGAGAAGGTCCGTTTCCCCGAGACGAGCTCATTCGGTGTCAAACCGGTCAGCAAAGAAGGGACCCGGCGTCTGGTACGCGCTGCCTGTAGATATGCTGTGGACAACAATCTCCCTTCGGTCACACTCGTACACAAGGGGAATATTATGAAATTTACCGAAGGGGGCTTCAGGAAATGGGGATATGAACTTGCCCTCGAGGAGTTTGGGGATTATATATCTTCGGGAAAATTGGAGGTGAAAGATTGCATTTGCGATGCTTTCCTCCAGAATGCTCTCCTCAAACCGGAAGATTACAGCGTAATCGCCACCTTGAATCTCAATGGAGACTATATCTCAGATATGCTCGCCGCACAGGTGGGAGGTATCGGAATCGCTCCCGGTGCCAATATCAATTATGAAAAGGGTCTGGCCATATTTGAAGCCACCCACGGTACTGCTCCGGACATCGCCGGAAAGAATATCGTCAACCCGTGTTCCAACTTGCTCAGCGGCGTGATGCTCCTGGAACACATAGGATGGAACAGGGCGGCCCAGTTGATCTACTCCGCTCTTGAACGCTCTTTTGTCGAAGGATACGCGACTCAAGACCTCGCCAGATTGATGAGCAATGGCAACTCATTGAGTACAAGCGAATTTGTAAAACGAATTATTGAATTGATATAAAACCGAACATTAACAACAAACTTATGAAAAAGGATTATTTGATTTACAAGTTGTCCGATGAAATGAAGAACTGCACAAAAATGGATGCGGATCTCTTCAAGAAAATGGAAGTGAAGCGTGGTCTCAGAAATGAGGACGGCACCGGTGTGCTTGTCGGTCTGACCAATATCGGAAACGTTGTCGGATATAAAAGGAATGCAGATGGGGCTTTGACTGCAATTGAAGGAAAACTCTTTTTCAGAGGATACGATATCAAGGATTTGGTAGAATCAATTCAGGAAGAGAGACGGTTTGGATTCGAAGAGGTCGCCTTCCTTCTCCTGTCCGGACGACTGCCAGACGAGGAGGAGCTTCAGTCCTTCAAGGAACTGATTTTCTCAAATATGCCACTGGAGCATCAGACAATCCTTCATATCATTGAGCTTGAGGGAAATGACATTATGAACATTCTCTCCCGCAGTGTGATGGAATTCTACACCTTCGACAATAACCCCGATGACACATCAAGGGACAACCTGATGCGTCAGTCCATCGAATTGATTTCCAAATTCCCGACCATCATTGCCTACGCATACAATATGTATCGCCATAAGGAACACGGACGTTCCCTTCATATCCGCGATGCAAAACCGGGACTGAGTGTCGCCGAGAACTTCTTGTGGATGCTCAAAGGGTCGGACTATACACCTCTTGACGCAAAGACCCTGGATCTTCTGCTCATACTCCATTCAGAGCACGGTGGAGGAAACAACTCCACCTTCACCGTACGAGTCACATCATCCACCGGCACTGACACCTACTCTTCAATAGCGGCCGGAATCGGTTCTCTCAAGGGGCCTAAACACGGTGGTGCAAATCTCAAGGTCTGTGATATGTTCTCCTTTATGAAAGAGGCCGTCGCTGATTGGAGCAATGAGGATGAAATTGAAACCTTCATCAGACATATTCTTGAAAAAAAGGTTTACGACAAGTCAGGCCTTGTTTATGGTATCGGCCACGCAGTATATACTCTGTCTGATCCAAGAACAGTTCTGCTGAAAAAATTGGCCAAAGAACTCGCACAGGAAAAGGGACGTCTTGACGAGTATGAGTTCCTTGAGAAGATTGAAAGGATTGCTATCAAGGTCGTATCCGAGAATAACCCCACCAAGCACTTCTGCGCCAATGTAGATTTCTATTCAGGATTCGTTTACGACTGCATCGGAATTCCGCGTGAGATATTCACTCCTATCTTTGCTATGGCCAGAATTGTCGGCTGGTGTGCACACAGAAATGAGGAGTTGAATTTTGAGGCACGCCGTATCATCCGTCCCGCCTATGTCTGCGTTACGGACGAACGTCCTTTTGTAAAGATTTCCAAAAGATAGTCAACCCTGGTTGATAGAGCCAATAAGCGCATCAGAAGATATAATTCAGGGCGATATAGAGTGAGTTTTTGCCGTCGGACGATTTGAGCGGCATACCATCTTCAACAGAAACAATGAAGTTGCGGTTCATTGCAAGTTTAACTCCCATACCGGCACCGCAATGAGGTATCAAGGCTTCTGAGCGCAGCGCCTCAATACTCTTGCCGTAGAAAGAACTGAGTTCCTCCCCTTTATACAGGCTGGTGACCATACCTGCATCAAAGAAAGGATTTAGAGCAACATACCAGCTCTGGTTGATGAGATTAAATGAGAATAGTCTGAGACGTAATTCTATATTCGTCCAGGCATAATCGCTTCCCACCAGTCTCTGCGCCAAGAGACCTCGTACACTATTGATTCCTCCCAAGCCATCTGTATTTGTCTGACGCAGATAGTAAGTGCTAAGGTTCTGCTGTGTATAAAAAGGAGCGTTCCCGGCGATTGTCCCTTGCCAGGCCAAATGATAGGCAAACACCAATCTGTCCGGCAACAATGACAGATACTGACGCCAATGAGCGACGAGACGAAGATAATTGAACCCGTCTCCGAAGAAATCAGGAGAACCATTCAGATATATTTCGGAATTAATGCCATATGATGGATCCGACTCATTCTCGCGGGTATCAAAATGAATTCCGGCCTTTATTTCCATTCGGCTGCCTCCATTTGCTTCAGAGCCGGAGAATACTCCCGCCAAACGCATTTTGCTGTACAAGGTACTGGAAGCATCGTAGTCGTCCTGATCGATATCGGATAATGAATAGTTCCAGAATGCTATTCCGGCGAGCAATTCCAGATTCCGAGCAAGGGGCTTCTGTACGTCAGCCATTACACGAACCATAGAACGCTTATAATTGTAAAGAGCGGTTCGGCTATCTTTGTTCAGATCAAGGGAACTGTCATACGATTCCAAGCCATTGAGACCAAAGAAGAGGAACAGAGGGTCGTACTGGTATGAAGCTGAGCACGTTAATCTCACTCCCGGAATAAGATATTTGCT
>DCIC01000116.1:77410-80376 GCA_002315825.1 Bacteroidales bacterium UBA1736
CGTGAAGCCTCTACATAGAAACGTTGACGATAGTCCGGAAACACCCCTTTATAATTGAAAATGTCGGCACAAATGCCATACTGAAATCCGAGGTCACTGTTGTATCCAACACAGGGCAAAGGTCCGAAATTCCACCCATTCTTCTGTATCTCCTCATCATTTTTTGCAAAGGCGGACAGGGGCAAAATTAACAGGGCACAAATGGCGGTAATAATCCTTTTCATAGGTACAACTTTCTCAATGGATTATTCCCATACAAACGGAGCATTGACATTAAAAACAAAGCTAAATATCTCTTCATGTTTAGATTTTTCAAAAATACGTATAATCAATCAAATTTACCCTTTATATCGGTCACAATATAAGAAAAATCATAAAGCATTGTAACTCATTGACTATTTAGGATTGGATGCGAGAAAATTTGCACAGAATTCGGAAAATGGAATAACTTTGCAATCTCTTTATGGAAAAGTCATACTCGCAACCGATATTTGAGTTCGTCAATACGGATGAATCGAACAAAGTTTTCTTCACAGCAAGCGGAGGGGGAGAAACCTGCCTCGTTGAAGGAACACGAATCACTATGTCCGATGGCTCGTACAAAAAGATAGAGGAAATAGAAAAAGGAGATATTCTTCTCACATTTGACCATGAGGCAGGAAACATCTCATCAGCCAAAGTATGTCTTGTTTGGAAATGCGAGGAGAAGAGACAGCCTCTCTATCTCTCTTTTGCAAGCGGCAAAAAAATAGGTGTGGTCGGCGCGCATAATTTTCTGTTGGAAAAAGCCTGCACGTATGTCTGTCTCAATCAAGACAACGTAACCAGATTCATTGGAAAACGTTTCTATAATGCCGAAACAGCCACTTGGGACGCTCTTGTCAGTTATGAAATGGATGCAAATCCTGTCAACTACTATTGCATCTACACTGCCAAGCATCTAAATTGTATATCAGAAGGAATGCTTACCTGTCCCGATGACGTGGATCACATCCTTAACATCTTCAAACTAGATGCTGGCCTCAAAGCCGATACGGCCCAACTGACAGCTGACATTGCCCAGTATGGTCTATTTGACTTGGCACGCGAGTTCCCTGAGTATGTTCAATATAAAGATGCCATAGAAGACCTAGGAGGTAAATACGTTTACATTGCCGTCGGCAAAGGGCTTGTTCCTAAGAACTACATCGAAACGATGAAATCCTACTGGTCAGGCGTGTGAAGGATATATGATTCGGGACGGATGGATTCCGGCTGTCTTGACCAGGCTTAACGGAATCATACTGTCCGATGCCTGAGTTGTACTGATGGCATAGGCAGAAACTTCCCAGTTGCCATTACCCCATCCGCCATTGTCGCTATTGGAATCCCTAACGGGACACGCGATTGGCGGGGCCGATCAAGTACTTCAGAAGCCAAAGTTGCCGCGTCTTCAGGAATGTTCTGACAGGAGGAAGGCCAAAGATTCCAAATGACCAAAACATATATATGACAAAAGGGATTTCTATTAATTTGTAACACTCCCTGCGGCTAAGTCTCCTCCCATAATATTCGCAGATGAAACTGTTCCAAAATCTGTCGGCCTGCTTCCTGTTGATGTGAAACATATCCTTCAACACGGTTTCGCGGCTCATATAACAAACATGAAACAAATTGGCCATATCGAATTCCGGTGTTCCGATGCAGAAAGAGCCCATATCAATAAACCAATCTTCTTTTCCGTCCGTGATGATATTGCCGAATTGAAAATCACCGTGGCAATAGCACTTTCCGGTCGGGAGTTTCGAAATCAGAGCTTCCGCTTTTTTTCTATGCTTCTCAGACAAACCTGTGGCATTGCCGATCAAGCGTTTGAGATACTCTCTGCTGTCAATGAAAGATGTTCTGTCTTGGACGGGAATTGAGTGCAGGCGTTTTGCCTCTCGGGCCATTCTGCGGGCCATTTCTTCGGTCTGCTCAGGGTGTTCCGATACAATCTGGCAGAATGATTTCTTGCTTTGTATCCGTCTGAATATTGCACCATTACGCGTGCCATCGGTCGCAAGAGAATATACTTCGGGCGTATGAATCCCCAATGCCCTGATTTTTTCATTCAGATCAAGTTCATTCGCAACATACTCGATGCTGTATATTGGAAGGTACAGCTTGAGCAGGATATCCGGATTTGATATATGCTCATATGTTTTGGCCTGTCCGCCCTGCCCCTTCGGAATCCATTCTTCGGGATTGATTTTCAGTACTTCTCTGTCCATTGTCGGTCTTTATCTCAATGCTGTGGCCAACCTGAATACCTATATTTCAACAATAATGTGACCTGGGGAGTCTTCTTTGATTGAGTGGCAGTAGGCTTTTATCATTGTCAGGGACAGGGGGTCAGCCCTGTCAAGTATGGCCTTCCCCCCTTTTTGGTTGCACTCTACGCAAAGAGATCCTATTATCTCTGAAAAACGGAAAGAAAGATCAAGGGGCTCCTCATAGGTTGCAACTCCAGTAAGTAACTCCTCCACAATATGTTGGATATTTGCAAAGATTTCTTCATCAAGATGGTATTTTCTAAAGAAAGACTCTATTCTGGCAAATAACGAATATAGATCAAAGGCTCTGGATTCCACTGTAAAAGAAATACGTTTTACTCTTTCAATGAAGTCTTTGGTCGCCGGCCGGACAGGGTGGTTGAATATCTGGTCAGGTGTACCTTCCTCATAGATGATCCCATCGTTCATAAAGAAAATGCGGGTGCTGATGCGGCGGACGAAATCCATCTCGTGACTGACGATTATCATTGTCATCCCGCTTTCAGCGAGTTGGCGGATTACGGCCAGAACTTCTGTGACCATTGTAGGGTCAAGAGCGGATGTAGGCTCGTCGAAAAGGAGAATTTCGGGGTCCATTGCCAGGGCACGTGCGATTGCCACCCTCTGCTTTTGCCCTCCGGAGAGCTCGCAGGGAAGACTCCCGGCTTTGTC
>DCIC01000028.1:0-1496 GCA_002315825.1 Bacteroidales bacterium UBA1736
ATTTGGGATGTATCATCTCAGGCATCAACTCAAATAACAAATCGTTTGCGATACTGAGAACCACACGGTCAATGGGTTCGTTAACATAGACAGTCCGGAACTCACCGGGCGTGTCCTTGGGAATTTTCGCCGTATGTGGCGGCGAGATAAGGTACTTTCCATCCTTCATCGCCTGATAGATTTGCGCCCTCACCTCAGGCTTGGTCAACTGATACAGCTGGTCTTTGCGTATATCCTTGACGATGCCTTTACTGATGGCATACTGCCAGCGTTCCGGGGAAAAGAACATTTGCATGATTTTATCTTCCATAACTACATAGAGTTTAAGGTTTCTTCCATAACCTCCTTCACCATGTCTTCGTCTTCAGCACATCGATAGAAGCCGACCTTGGCACAACCAAGAATCGCTTTCTCCATTGCCGGATCAGAAGCATAAGTCCGCATGAGGTCTTTAGCGGTAGAGTTTGAGTTGAATATCTCCTGAGCGTTATAGCCGTAGTAGGCATTTGACTCGCCACACTCAACAATCCATTTGAAATCGTTGATTAAGGCCCAGGATCCATCAAACCTCTGGGCGAGCTTTGTGTAAAAGAATAGTTGTGAGAAATAAAAAGGAGTGAAAAGTTGTCCACTTTTTTATGAAAAATGGGAGCTAATCATTAGCCCCCATTTCATCGTATTCGGTTTCCAGAAGATGTTGATATAGCGCGGTATCTCGTTCCTTCACAAATTGAAGGGCCTCTCTAAAAGCGGTGCTGTTCTCATAAACAAAACTCCTGGAGAAAATTGATTCCTCCAGGGTTTTGATTCGTTCACCGTTTCCGATGAACGGGAGTCCGAGTGCATCACCAATAGCCTCGATTATTTCTTCTTCATTGAGTTCCGTGAGTTCATACTCATCTTCAAAAAGTGTGTCGTAAGGGAATCTATCATCTCCAGTAATCTCTTCCACCCTCACCGTTATTGTACCACTCTCATCTTCATCAAACTCTTCCTCAATACAACAACGAATGTCCCTTGTTAGATTGATAGGATCATCGGGAATCGTCTCGTATTCCACAATGTTCGTAAACATTCCAGATAATATGTCATGGAGTGTCTGGCGTGTTATGTCGTGTCGCATGGTTTTAAGAAAAAGCCCCGGTTGTGTCCTCATAAGACAAGGACGATAAAGCAAGCAAGAAAAGAAAACCGGGGCTATATTTAACCTTTGCACCGCCGCGTCAAAGCGGCGGTGCGAAAATACAAAGATTCAACACCCAACTAAATGGCCGCAACTGCCCTCACATAGTTACTGCTGGACTTGGCGTAGATGTTACAGTAACCATTGCTGAAGTCCATGAACCACGCGATGAAGGAGTAGTACTCCGTGGAGGCCCAATACCAATCTTCCAGTTTATCGCCACCATGTTCTTCCAAGAGAGCATTTATCTCATCCTTGAAATAGAACATCAGGTGCATTTCTTTTACTGAAGGAAGAGCCTTTCCAGCTTCCT
>DCIC01000028.1:1592-8286 GCA_002315825.1 Bacteroidales bacterium UBA1736
AAAAACGCCATTGCGTTCTTCATCCCAGTACGGTTTGAGCGTGTTTTCCATTGCCGGTGCTTTTGGTGTTTCAGGCTTTGAAGCCTTTTCATTTTTGCCGTTGAGAATCTTCAGCTCATTGGCGATGTCCCTCAATGCCCTGGGGACGAGTTCATAGAAAGTGAGTTCTGCTTGTGTCATTGCTGTGTTGTTTTGAGTGAATAGTAACTTCCGAGATAAACATTCTCCCTTGCCATTTCACAAAGTAAATAGCGTGATTCGGAGTTCGCACGATACATCATGTACTGTATCATAATGCTGATGTAAGTCTCATCCATTTCTTTGAAGAGCTTTTCAGTGAAAGAGGACACCTCGTTCTCAATGAATGACCAAAACCCATCACGATCAGACCAATCTTTTTTGATTCGGTCAGCAAACCACTGGGAATTGTCCTTGATCCACGCTTTCATCTGTCTTTGCCAATCGGGAGCGAGTTTTACATCAGCGTAGATGCGGTCTGTAGAAAAATTATACTCTCTTGGAGACCACATACTTGTGTACTTGGCAGACAGCACAAACTCAGGAGAACAATCAAAGAAAGCGTTGGTATAAGCCTCATTCATATCTTCCTCAAACCCTCTGAAATCCAACTCTATGTCATCTTCTGTCATATCCTCTCTGCCTGTCTGCTCCTTAAAGTAATCAACTTGTTCCTTAGATTCATACCAGTCATCATCTGAGCAAAACAGTTCAGACTCATAATAACCTGGAAAGAAAGGAACTTCGATGTTAAATTTCTGTTTCATAAGCATTAATGTTAGTTTAAGTCAACTGGTGGATCGTCAGTTTCGCCAATCAACCACTCGTACATCTTCCGCAACCCCTCTTCGTAAGTCATTCCGAAATAATTCGTACTGAAACTTTTCGAAATGACTGCTTCAATCTCTTCATCGGTACGCACGATATCCAGAAATGGGTTAATATATTGGTCTGCCATAGTTAATCCTCCGGTACGCAATAGAAGGCTCCGGCTTTGATTGCCTTGCCTATGTTTGTCAAGTTCTCATCCATGATTTCGGCTGGGGTGAGTTCCTGTTCCGAGTCATCAATCAGGTTGCAGACAAAGAACTTATCATCGTCCGCACGATTGATAAACTTAGAGGATCTGAGGCCGAAATTGAGAAGAATGAAGAAGTCAGTATGTCCTTCATCTACCAGCTTGCCCAACTGTTCAACGCTGGTCACTTTGATATAATCAGCCATACACTACCTCCCCGAACATTATGACCTGAAGCAGATTGTTGGCAGTATAATAGTCACCCTCTCCATCCAACCACAACTCTACTGCACACGACAAGCCCTCTTCAGTAGAACAGCCTTCCAGAATTTCCTGAAGGCCAATGGAATAGTTTACAGTCTCCCCATCGTCATCCAGCTTTCCCGCTTTACTGTACACTTCTCCCTCGGCTTCATAGTCAATAAGAGTAATCTTGCCTCCGTTCAAAATGACATCAGCAAGATGATCTTCAAAGCAATCTCCCTCCCTTTTATCATCGGGAATTGCATCGTAGAAGTTCCTGTCGTAATCCGCGCCCAAGAACTCACACCCCGAAAGGCCGGTGGAGAATAAGTCCACCAGCTGTTCGTGTGTTACTTCGGTAATTTGTGCTTTCATAGTAATTCGTGTTTATCTGCGACAACCGTAAATCCACTTGTCCCCAATTCGATGTTCAAAGGATTTTCCATCCCAACCATTCAGGACACTGGCCCAGCCATCAAGACTAATAACTTGTTGTATCCATTCGGTGAAGCCGAGTTCAGTAGCTTTTGCTGCCACAGCGTCTCGCCATAACCAATCTTCTTCCTCCAGATAACTATAGGCTACACCCTCCAGTTCATCGTCTTCCCCAATGTAGTAATCAATACCATAGGCATAATACTCGTGGTTGTATTCATCGCCACCAAAGGTTTCGTTCAACTCGCCAAATGTTAACCCAAGCTCCATCCCAAGACACAAAAAGGCTAACGCTTCTTCTTCGCTACAGTCTCTTAAATCCATCACCTCACGAATATGTTCACCAGCATCAAAACCGTCTTCACCCATATCGAAAATAGCTTCAATACTGGCGGTATATTGTATTTCCGCATCTTGAACTTGTGCAATGATTCTTTCTAACATAGGTATCATTTCGTTGGGTTCTACCCTTTGGAGATGATACTGTTCCCATACTGAAAGCAATTCTTTTTGTCCATCATTAGCGGGCACGATATGGTCGCTTATCTGACAACAGCAACCTCCCATTTCACCACTCATAGTGAACTCAGGATATCCATTGCGTGTAGTAATTTCAATCTCTACTGAAACTGAATTTTTGTTAAGGTCTCTGAAAGAAACCTCGCGCTTAAAAAGATACTTTTCCATAATTAGTCTTTTTTGTATTTGCCCTGTACCTTATCCCACCAGAAAAAGAACGCTTTCACATTCAGTTCATCGCTATTGCAATTCTGCCAATATTCACAAGCGTAATCATCACGAGCTTCCTCTGGGATATAAGGAAGCTGTTCGTCAAGCACTTCATGAGCGTGATCTAACCAGTTGTCTGATACCCACTCATCGAACTCTCGCTTAATCGCATCATCCGAGTTAAGGTCATCAAACTCAATTCCATCGGCAAACTGGCTCCAGTAGGTTTCATAACAATGACTCCCGCTTTCAGCACAATATTGCTTTACAACCTCTTCTGCATGTTCGGCCCATTCATCGTGTTCCCACACATTTCCATCGTCCTTGTACATCAAACCAATCAGACCACAAATGAATTCAAAGTCAAACCAGAAAAGGTCGTTAATTTCCGTATCGGTAGGCAACTCTTCTCTGTCTGCAAAATAATCTCTCTCCAACGCCTCTTCGATATCATCAAGTTGTTGTGTAGTGAGCATATCTGCCCGATCCTTGCCACCTGACCAAAACTTGAAATTGCTCAGGTTTTCTTCAACAATGTATTGCATAGTTACAATTCGTTAGGGTTCCAATAAAAGTCCACCAAGATTTCCCAGAAGAGTCCGTCTTCATCCAAATCCATAGCGGTTTCACAGATAAAGCTGTCCATAGCAGACAACTCATTCAAGAGGTAGTCATACATCTCCTTTGCTTGCTGGAAGCCGCGCTTCCGATAACAGACGAGATGCAGACGGTTGAGGTCGGTACACCAGAAGGCTTCCCAGAGTTCACCGTTCCGATAGAAGGCCGTGCGAATATGTGTTCCGGAAGAATGTTCAATCTGGAATCTATCTCCGAGCCATTCGCCCAGATCATCCATCATCATGTCCTTACCATTCATGATGGCTGGGAACAAATCAGTGCGTGGCTTCAGTTCCATTTCCAGTAGTGATTAGGTAAACATCAATGAGTATGGTATCACACGCCTTTCCGAAGATAGGATTCGGAGTAAAGGAAGTTGAAGGGCGTTCAGAATTTTCTTCAACTAACACATAATGAAGGAATCTATTGTTAGTTAAATTAAACTGACGCATATATCTTTCATACCACGCTTTATAATTCTCAACATCTTCCCTCCCATTCTCACCGTAGTAATTGATGTATTCTTCAAATCCAATCTCGCCAAGCAAAAAGACTATAGCGTATGATGGAAATGCCAACCTATGTTGCCACCTACAATTAGGATTAGACAGCAAATAATAAGGTTCAGCTTCTATAGCTGGAATGAATGCGTGACCTTGCCAACCAGCCCTATCACGGATTCCAGTCATATAAGCACGAGCTTCTTCAATTGTGGGAAATGTCCGCTTTGCATATTGCCCATCTTGACGCAATAACTCATCAATATTCCCACTTCTATATGCCTCAGAAGCCTCCCCTCCCATAATTGTCCTAACAATGAAATTGTCACCATTAGGGCTTTTTAAGAT
Source organism: Bacteroidales bacterium UBA1736 (assembly GCA_002315825.1). Taxonomy (GTDB): domain Bacteria; phylum Bacteroidota; class Bacteroidia; order Bacteroidales; family UBA932; genus Cryptobacteroides. Next base: position 5,502 of record DCIC01000028.1, read on the forward strand.
GTCAGAATCGTAATCCATAATCAATACTCGTAAAAGACATCGGCCACTTCCGTAGCCTGAACTTTGCAACAGTTATAGTTGTCCCTGATTCTGTCAACCAGAGCCTCATACACCCCGCAAAAATCTTTCTTTGCACGCCTTTCCAGGGATTCAAAGTCGATAATGTCGCGGTGGTTTGTGCGGATATCATCCACAATTTCTTGCGTTGTCATACTCTTTTGATTAAAGCGTTGTAAATCAAATCTGAGAGGTCAGGGAAAGTAATTGCTTCCTGGACATGCTCCGAGATTCCATAATAATCTGCGAGATGGTCGGCCCAAAGACGGATTTCATCTTCCAGTTCTTTCTTGTCTGTACCGCCCCAACTCCAGCCGTGATAGTACCACCATAATTCAGTGAGATCGCGCTTTGCACCTTTCAACTCATCATCGTACTGCACCCAATACGCATCTCCCAAAACATTAGTGTCATAGCATTCTGGTATGGTAATAATTACCTGAGGGTTGATATATTGCTGACTCCATTTCAGGATATTTTCAGCAAGACTAACAAATTCATCAACCTCATCGGATTCGCAAATGAGGCTTCCAGCCCCCTCATCCAAATAATCCCAATCACATACGAAATAACTGGAATCAGAAAGGCGGCACGACCACTCAACCCCATAGCCATTTTTGTCAATGAACTTGGATTTTTCATTGCTGTCATAGCCTGGAGTCCATGCTACCACCAGAGAGACTTTTTCCGCAAGCCATAGATGATATGTACAATCATCCTCAATGCGTTCAAGCATTCCTTGCGTTGCATCAACGAGGAACGCTGCAATTTCTTTTGATGTAGGTGTTCTCATAGGTTTTCAGTTGTAATTTCAATTGTTATATGGCACTGGGTGCAGAAATACTCGTGATAGTCCGGATCAAGACCGTCATATCCATCGTGTTGCAAATCAATTAGAGCCATGCCACAGATAGGGCAATGAATCCCTTTATTAAGGAACGCATTCAGTTCTTCTTTTGTTTTCATGGCTAATCAATCCAGAATTGTCCACAGTGAGGGCAAACGCTTCCACAAGGAAAGTCATTCCTATAATACACACCCCTATGGCGGCGTATATCCGTATCGCCAAGGGTACAACCACCGGCCCGATAAGTTGCCTCATACTGGGCCTGGCGTTTAATTTCAGCAGAGCTGGAAGATTCGGCAATCTCTATGTCGGATTTTGGTTCATCCATACTCAATACTGGCATGTGATAGTTTTTGCACCAGTCCGTATAAGTACCGGCAATATCCTCCCAGCTGTAATGGTCGCAATCGGAGAAGATGAGGTTGGCTCTTACAAACGGGAACTCAACATCCAGGTCAAGTTCGCACACATCACCGCCACCACGAACCACATCAATCACACCTACGGCAAACCTTCCTTTGAAACGGATAGATTTGAAATCGTTGACATCATTGTTGATAAGGGCTTCCAGATCATCCATTGGGAAATAAATTCTCAACTCGCCAGAATCAGCCTGACATACCATAGTTTCCAGGTCTTTCCATTGCTTTGAGTCTCTGGAAATTCCAAGAATCTTCGCCACATTGCTCACTTCGTCTTCCTCTGATGTATTTCTCCAAGGCTCGCACAGGAACGCCTCGTGCCATCCATCTACCTGATATCCCAAGTCGTAATAAATGGCAAGCGAAGTAGTGTTACGAAGAAGGTCGTGGATAGGATCACTGGTGTCGTGTTCATACAGATAGTCACGGATTTCATCCAGGTGTTCATCATATTCACACTCTAAGCCCTCTTGCCGCATAGCTTCCAGAATGTCTTTGAGATAGTATTCTTCGGGGAAATCCCACCAGTCCCAAATCTTTTCATCCAGCGGGCACATACTATTCTGGGATAGACATTCTTGTAGCGTTTTGGTTTCGTGGTCTAAATCAGAATTATAATCCACATAGTAGAGCGAAACATAGGTAGGCATAAAATCCTCCCAGGTTTTCACTTCTTCCGACACGATTTGAAGGCCCTCTGGAGGGAACAGAACAAACTCTTGCTCTTCCTTAAACTTGATGGCTTCCTCTTCGGTGTTAAAAGGCTCGTCATTGAGTTGGATATCCTCAGCGTTGAGGACATTATAAATCGTTTTCATATCTCTCTTTTTTAATCGTTTCTGGGAAACTCAACTTCGCAATCAAGTATGTCATCCACAATTGCGAATAGACCTTCCCATTCAGCATAGGTAGCACCACCCCAGCACCAACATTCCTCAGGGCGCAAATCGTCCCATCCAGATGCTGTGTCAAGGCGTGAAAAGTCGAAACCGTCAACAAAAATGTGGACGGAACCCTCTATGAGCTTGACGGTGCGGGCTTGCATAGTAGCCAACCCGGAATCATCACAGAAATCAATGTAGAGGGTAATGGTATCTTCCAGGATGAAAGTTTGGTCGGGCAGTGTAGCGAGTTTTGCTTTGAGGTCATTGAACGCCTGATCGCCAAGCATATCCAAGTAATCGTAATAATGGTATTTCATGGCTATCTGGCTTTTTCGTAGTGAATCTGGAATTCTCCCGAATTACCACTGCCCATCCAATAAATGTCTGACATGTGGTAGCCAAGTACATCATCCAGGTATTCTTCAATTTCTTCGCTTTGAACGCCATCCTTCTGCAAGTAGATGGGCAATTCAATGAAATCAATACTGCCTGTAGAGTAATCAATCACAACTACATCAGCTGTGACGGATTTGAGTTCAATGTTAGCTTCCATGGCCTAAAAGTATTGTCCGTTA
>DCIC01000128.1 GCA_002315825.1 Bacteroidales bacterium UBA1736
TGACGTCCATGCGGAGGCGCTTACTTGCTATCTTTGCAGAAACTGAGATTTATGGCAAAGAACTACTTCAAGAGATACATCTGGATCATCGAGTTGCTGCAGAGTTACTCGATGCTCACGCTTGACGAGATCAAGTACTTCTGGATGAAGAGCAACGTCAACGACGAGCACAAGCCTCTCGCTGACCGAACCTTCTTCAACAACATCGACGCGATACGCGACATGTTCGGCATTGACATCGTCTGCAACCGCTCCACAAACGAGTACTACATAGAGAACGAGGAGGACATCAAGGGCAGCGGCATCCGCAATTGGATGATGAATGCCCTCAGCATGAACAACCTTCTGACAGAGTCATCTTCAATGAAGGACCGCATCCTTTTCGAGGACATTCCGTCCAGCCAGCGCTTCCTGATGCCGATCATGAAGGCTATTAAGGACTGCCACAAGATCAAGGTCAGGTACAAGAGTTTCGCCAAGGACTCAGAGGATGAAAGGACACTCAACCCGTATTGCGTGAAATCATATAAGCAGCGTTGGTATCTGCTGGCTTCGACAGACGAGAATCCGGAGCCACACATCTATGCCCTTGACCGCATGCTTGAAGTTAAGCAGAGTGCCTTTGAGTGGACTGTACCGGAGGATTTCAATGCAGAGGAGTACTTCGCCCCATACTGCGGGTATCCGACGGGAAATGAGAAGTATGATGCGCCTGTGACTGTGAAATTGAAGGTGTCTGCTCACCAGGCAAACTACTTCAGGACCTTGCCGCTGCACAATTCACAAAAAGAAGAACAGCGTAACGAGGAATACTCTATCTTTACATACCATTTGATTCCGAACTACCATTTCAAACAACTGGTGTTAAGCTATATGGATGCGGTGGAAGTGTTGGAACCCAAGCGATTAAGACAACATATTCGAAAGGTGCTTGAAGATAGTATATCAATCTATTCAAAATAAACTGTAATCATTATGGGGAAGTATAATAGTAGCGAAACAAGGGTTAAACCATTGGCAAAAGCGATTTTGGCCGACCATTCAAAACTCAATATGGCACTCTCTTTACTGCAGGAGGATCTTCAGATTGGCAACTTCGATGATGCTAATGTATACTTTACTTGCCCTGAAGAACACAAGAAAGAAAAATGCTTAATGCCTACTATTGCGCATTCATTATCAATATTGAACTTGATTAAAGAAGATGCTGGTTTCCGGGAATCAATTCGAACAGTAGCAATTAGAAATTCCAAAAAGGATGAAAGGAAACAATTGTTTGACTTGAATGAAGATACATTTAAGAAAGCAAAGGAAATCATTGAGGCAGGAAGACATAGTCGCCAAGAAAAGTGGGCCTATTTTGAAGGAGAGACACGTCCAGACCTCTTCATTGAGAATCAGCAACATATTATTATCGTTGAAGGGAAACGTACAGAATCACATACAACCTCAGCTGTTGAGTATTTGAAGAGTCGCAGCCAAATGGTACGTCATATTGAAAATGCGATTGAATACTGTCATGGCGAGAAGACAGTAATAGCTTTCTACATTGTCGATGCTGAATGCAATTATTTGAAACAATGCGAGAAAGATGCGCTACAAAAGGAACTCAATTCTGAAACAATAACAAAAACGCGTGACCAAATTGATGTCATTTCATCTTCTTTCTATGGTTATACAACATGGCAGGCCATAGGAAAGAAACTGAATATCCAATATCAATAAAGATAAGCCCTCGACTACGATAGTTAGCCGAGGGTTTTTAGTTGGAAAGGAATCACTCCTCCCCAAAATCCGCATAGTATTCTCCTGGTTCCTCGCCGGGCGTGGCATGGATGTCCTTGTCGATCATCTCGGCGAACTCATCAGTTATGTGGATCAGTTTCGCCAGGGTCCAATCCTTGATTCCGTAGAACTGGTAGCTGTTCATCACCATTCTGCCGTAGTAAGTAGTGAGTTCCACGACGCCTTCAGAAGGGCATAGTCTGATGGATGCAAACTCACCAAGTTCGAAACAGCTGTCGGTGGCGTCGTCAAGGTGTTCAGTCAGAGCGACCTGGATGATGATTGCGAGATCCATCTCTGAATCCTCGTCGTGGAGCTCGGAGGCGAGCTCGATAAGGCGAACATTGTCGCAAAGGGTAAAACATGTATACATATCAAAGAACTTTTGCTTTATATACGGCAAAAGTATCTCTATCTTCTGCAAAATAATGGCAGAGCATCTACGAGCATCACGATAAAAAAAGCCCCGCCTGCATACCATAGCAGACGGGGACTGACTATTGCTTGATGAAGTCTGTCACTCCATCGGTTGGCGGAAGCGACTGATGTAGTAAGACTCCGGATCCAGTAGATCTTCCTTCGAGAGAATCGGCACTTCTGTCTTCGTGGCCTTGGTTTGTGGAGTATATTCCACATCGCCGTTGTCACGCCGCTTCACTCGGTCTCGGATTCTGCTGAAGTAGGTCTGCACTGTTCCTGCGACTGGGAATTTATCCGGAAACCATTTGCTGACGTACTGGGAAAGTACTTTGTATCCGATTATCGAGTCGGCATCTGCAAACAGGTTGAAGACTACCACCACAATCTCATACGGACCTACGTCATTGTTCTCAAGTGATATCGGATTGAATGTATCCTGGCAGATCCGGTTATACTTGACAGCGATGAGCTTCTGAGCAAAATCTTCTATGGATTCAGAGGACATTGCATCTGTGAGGGATTTGTATTGCTTCATATCCTGCACAAGACACATCCCGAGATGCTTGAGATACTCCTCGTCTTTCTCCACACGCATCTTCTCCATGTCATAGACAGGCCTTTTCAGCGGGCCAAAGTACTCGTAGTGGCTTCTGGCAATGAAGAAGTCGTCAACGGCGCTAGTGACGTGTTTATCACCCTTGTTCCATGAATCCTTTATCTTGTATGTGGCCACAAGTCCACCTTCGACAGCGGGAAGCATTATATGCAGGAAATAGAAGCTGACCCATGGGTAGATCAATGAACAGAAGATAAATATGAGAGTTCTCCAGATTCTACCCCACAGGCTGAAGCCTGGCATCAACCATGAAAACACAACGCCACCAAAGAGCAGCGTATACACCATGATCGCACACCAAAGCGCAGTCTTGTGCATTTTCTCAGGCCAGGCGGCGGTAAAGAAGAATTTGATTCGTTTCATACATACAAATTTAACTGTTTAACAAAGAAATGGAGTTAGCCGTAGCTCTTTTCTTCTCGTTGACGAGGTCGGCGTAGATCTGTGTAGTTTGGACGTTACAGTGGGTGAGCGCAGTCGAGACGCTGTAGATGTCGGCTCCACCGCTGAGCATGAGCGTTGCCGCAGTGTGTCGAAAGCAGTGGAAGGAGAAGGGTTTGGTGATGCCAGCATCGTGCAGCCACTGTTTAAGCGGGGTATACGTCATTGAGCGCTTGAAACCCTTGAACACCTTGCCCTCGCCACGTGCGCCACACCAGGAGAGCGCCTCGTCGCTGATAAACACGGTCTCAAGTCTTCGTGACTTGACGATATCCTTGTGGATGCACCATCCTCCGTCAGGAGCTCGAACTATCTGGTCCCAAGTCAGTGACTCCAGGTCGCTCACGCGCAAAGCAGAGAACACCGCAAATATGGAGACCCTGCGAAGTACGTCATTTTTGCACGGTGTGTTAACCAGACGGCGGAATTCCTCCATGGTAAGATACTCCTTGTCTGTCTTTGTAGCTGGTATCCCATCAAAGAAGTCATTGAGGTTGGTGTCCGTCAGCTTGCAGATATACGCCTGCTTGAGCATGGAACGGAAGGTTATCATGTAGCCACTGGCAGAGTTGCGGCTGATAAGCTTTCCGGTAGTCTTGCTTCGGGCTTCCGTAAGCAGGTACTCCCTGAACTGCTTGCATAGGGTAACGCTCAGGTTGCCGACCGTGCATTGCCCTCCGCAGAACTTGACGAACTGCTTGTAGCAGCCGTCCCACTTGGTGTGGCGGCGGCTGGCCTCTTCACGGAAGAACTTCAGGAAGTCCTCTTTCTTCCGGTCCTTATCCAGGAATCCGAATTCACCGTTCCTGATCTTGATGATTCTATCACTCAGGACAGCGAGGGCCAGTTCTTCGGCTTTCTCGTTATGCCTTCTCTCGGTCTGATTCTTCGGGTGTGCAAAGACGAACAGGTCAAGGTTCTCTGTTCTGATGGTCTTATGTGTGCGTACATTGTAGTAACGCGGATAGAAGACAAGCCTTAGGGAAAGACGTCCGTCCTTGAGTGGCTTTCGTTCTATTTTGACGCTTGTATGTGTTGCCATATTCTATGTGATATTAATTTGTATTATGTTTTGGCAGACTTATGCGTCTGCAATTATATAGCATTATTTTGGATTTCTACGCTATTCCAAGCCCGTCAGATTCAATTGACAAAGAATTGACAGGGTCTTGAATTATCGGCGTCTTTTCGGGGTGGGCAATGGCACTATGGGGCAGTCGAAATCCGTGTAGGAAGTCTCCAATTCCTCAATGCGTCCGCGACGTATCCAGTCATACAATTCATCCTCAAAGAAGTAAATGCTTCGGCCTCTCTTGTAGCAGGGGATGAGTCCCTGGGACGTATAACGATAGAGCGTATGCTTGGACTTACCCGTGATCTCGGCAGCCCTATCCAAATCGATGGGCATCCTCTTGAGCGACCTCGGGTCTTTAGCGATGAGTGAACGCAAGTTTGCGATGTTCTCCTCCAGTTGAGTGATCTTGCCAGTCAGGTCCAGTATCTGGACTGCCATCTGCTGCATAAGAGCAGGCATGGCGTCGAATGTGATTCGCTTCTTTTCCATGGCTACTTATCATTACCAGGTTTGGCTGCAAACTTCATCAACGCATCATAGTCGTCCCGGCGGAACTTAACGTTGCGTCCGACCTGAACGCGCTGGATGTTGTTGTAGCGGAGTACATTGTACACCTGGTCTCTCGTCTGCCCGTATTTAGTCATCGCTTCCTGTACTGTATACCATAGCTCAGTTCCAGCCGGGGCTGTGCCTCTCACCATGTCGAAGTGGACCTTTGAATAGTAGGTTACATTGTGAATCTTCTTCGAAGGTATCTGATATGAACTCACAATGTCCCAAACAGTTGCAGGCTTCAAATTAAACTTCTCCTGTACATCTGCTGCCGTGTACCACTCCGTGATCTCCGGATGGCTTGCAGCCTCCCGCTTCCGGAACAGGGCTTCCACCTCAGACAGATAGTAGAAGTGTTTCCCTTTGTGTTTGATCACGGTGATGCCCGACTCCTTAAGTATCTTGTCGGTCCCCGCCAGGGATAGGTCATAGCGCTCAGCTACTTCCTTGACGGTAGTGTAGTCTCTGGCGTCGCCCTTCTTCATGCTTCTCGTTGAATCCTGATATATAGAGGGGGAGGCGCCTTCAGCAGCTTTGGTTAGAGCAGGAGAGAATGAAAGAAGATTGGGTTCAGTTGAATCGTTATCGAATACTGATAGAACATCTGATTTCCTGACATAGGTCTTGCGTCCTACTCTGGTTGACTTAACAATGCCCTTAGAAATGTACTTATAGGCAGTAGTAAGGCCGACTCCCAAGAATTCAGCGAGAAGTCTGGGCGATAAGATTTCTCGTTCATTCATAGCTTTTTGAGCTGATAGCTTGATTGAATTGCTGGTGTCAACAATCGTTTGGGTCATTTCCCGCATGCGTTGCTTGTTAGCAAGGTCAGCGCAGCGTTTCGAGCAATACTTGGTATTGCTCTTTTGCGCAGTGAATGTGGCCCCACACCACTGGCAAACCATTCCTTTGTAGATCATTTCTTTTCACATTTTAGTGACGAACCATTTCGCCAACGTTCGTACACGTTCGCATATGTTCGCCCACGTTCACTATATCCACTACCTTGGTCTCCTCGTAGTAAAAAAGACAGCCGAAATGGAGCAGAGGTGCGGAATTGTGGCATAAATGTGCTCGAAACAGCGTTAAATCGCTGAATAAGGGCCTGTAGAAAAGGCAAAAGAGTCACTGATAAGTGACTCTCAATCAAGCAATTAAGCTATATGCTAAGTATTCTTGAGTATCGGCTTATTTCCCGATGCAGGTTATGTGGT
>DCIC01000100.1:0-1061 GCA_002315825.1 Bacteroidales bacterium UBA1736
AGCCACAATCCGAATGAAGCTCCGAAAAGACACAAAGTACTGGTGACAAGAGTAAGCAGAGAAAGGTTCAACTTCTTGAAATGAAGAAGCAGGAAACCAAAAAGAACCGCAACTGCTGCAATAAATGACCAGACAATCTCAGGAATCAAATCCTCATTGAGTCCATCCAGACCTTTATACTCAATTCTGGTTCCGGCAGGCAGCATAGGTACAATCTTATTTTTAACATAAGCTTTCACCTTCTTCATCGTTACAGGCTGGACCTTGCCATATCTCATATCAGCCAATACACTGATGGTTTTCTCACCCGAACAGCGCTCCAGAATGGCAGGTTCCCAAGATGGTTGGATATCAGCTACCTGTCTGAGAGGGACACTGATACCCGGGATCGCTGTCGCAACCATCTGGTCACCAAGTGCAGCATAGGACATAGTATCGCTGACACTGCGACTGTACAGATTGACAGGTATTTCTCTGTCCGACTCCCATACCGATCCTATTTTCAAGCTATTGAAAGAATTCTGCAGAGAAAGGGAAACAAGAGCCCTATTGACCCCAAGAAGCGCCGCTTCCTCGTTGTCGAGCTGTATGTTAACGGAAGGATAATACTGATCAGCAGTGCTGTGAATCCATTTGAGTTCATTTCCCAAAGTTGAAAGATAACTTCTCAGACTGTCAGCTGCGGGTAAAAGGGCGTCCCTCTCATTACCATAAAATGTAACAGTAACAGGAGCCTCGACAAGCTGATAATCCATCTGTTTGAAATGCAGAGTCGCATCAGGAAAGAAATATTCATAATTGGACTCGTAGTCTTTGATTACAGCCTCGGTTTCACTGAAAGAGCCTGTATTAACAATCAACTGGGACTTGGTCCTTCCTGGAAGAATAGGGGCATAAGTGGCATTGAAACGGGGTGCTCCGGTCCCGACAAAACTTGTAACAGACTTGACACGGCTGTCTCTGAGAAGCATTCTCCCCAAAGAATCGCTCACATCCTTTGTATCCTGAAGACCCTTGCCGGACTGCATTTCTACCTCTACGACAAAGAAATCTCTGGCAGC
>DCIC01000100.1:1136-3734 GCA_002315825.1 Bacteroidales bacterium UBA1736
CCAATACTTATAGTAATTACAGGATGCCTGAAGCAGAATCCCTGACATACCTCGTACACTCTTTCCAAACCACTGAAAAAGACATTCTGTCCGCGCGTGATAAAATTCTCACGAACGGGTCTTGGAGTAGTGATGTACTTGGTCTCCAAAGAGGGAACCACAGTGACGGCATAGAAAAGAGATGTCATCAAAGCAAAGAGCACAACCCAAGGGAAAAGCTTGACAAAATCACCAAGATATCCCGTAATGATATGTGTCATTGGGAAGAACATCAGGCATATCGCAAGAGTAGCCACAAAAGTGGGAAGGAAAAGCTCTTTCGCACTGTTACAAGCAGCATCAACACGGCTCATCCCCAACTCAAGCTTTGTCATATAACCGTCCATCGTAATGATTGAGTCATCCACGATCATTCCCAGACAGACAATCATAGCAGCCAGAGTGACGGTATTCAGCTCCATACCTAAAGCGAACATAACAAAAATGGCAATAGCCGTACAAATCGGCACACCTGAGCTTGCGATAAGAGCTGACCTGATTGGGAAAAGCATCAGCATCACAAAAATCACTACAAGCATCGAGATAATCAAATCTCTGAGGAATGAGAAAATAGAATTCTCAACTACTTTAGGCTGGTTGGTGATACGAGTAATTTCTATGCTGTCAGGAAGTTCGTACTGAAACTCATTCAGGACAGATTCCACTTTCTTTCCAAAAGCGACAATGTCGTTGCCCTGTCTCATAACGACGGACAAAATCAGGCAAGGAACTCCGTTGTAAGATACAAAATCATCCGCATCCTTCACCCGTCGGGTGATCTCTGCAACATCTTTGATTTTGACGATATTGCCTTGTAAATCTGAATACACTATCTTTTCTCCTACAGTCTGTTCCTCATCAAGGGAAGAAGCGACGTGTATGGGAGAATCGGTGTATGATGTTCTAAAAGCACCGGAAGGAACGGCAATGCTTCCCAACTGGCCGTTAAGCATCAGGGAGGCCGTATTCAGCGCATATTGAGAAAGCTTCTCCTTATCCACAATGACAGCTATCTCTTCCTGTCTCTGGCCAAGAACACTCACGTTTGCGAGCTCTGGAATACGCCTGAGTCGTTCACACAAATCATCAGCATATTCCTGAAGTTCGCCATAGCCCTTGTCATAACTGCCAATGGAAATAAGCAAGGAACTGGTGTTGCTGAAATCATCCAGCACGACAATAGCAAGAACACCGGTGGGAAAAGATGTCAGGCTGGAATTGAGGCTCAATTTGATTTTGGACCAAATCTGGTCTTTTTGCTTCTGGCTGCAGTTAAGGTCAACATATGTGTAACACATACCGTCAGTGATAACCGAGCGCAAAGATTTGCGGTCCACCTCCTTGAATGAAAAAAGAATCTCTTCAAGTTTCGCGGATACCTGCTCTTCTATCTGCACTGAAGTGGCACCGGGATATACGACAGCGACAAGCCCCTGTTTCAGTTCGAAACTCGGAAACTCGTCTTTTTTCATCTTTGTTAGACCGAAGATACCGGCTGCAACTATACCGAGGACTACGGAATAGATAATCCTCTTATGAGAAATCGCGGCACTTACCCACGCTTGAATGCCCGAACGCTTAATATCATCGACTCTCATCAACGATTATATTTTTCATTCCTGATGAAATCTTTCTTCCGCCTTCAATAACAAGATAATCACCTTCCATCAGTCCTTCCTCCACAATTACGCCATCTCCTGAAAAACCACTGATCTGAACGTATCTTTTGACAGCAGCGCCATCCTGACCGATACACCAAACATACTTTCCATCCAAGTCATATCTTACAGAAGAAGAAGGAATGATAACTGTATTGCAGAAAGTAGTATCCGTTTCAGCTGAAGAATACATATAGACTTTGCATACCATTCCCGGCATCAGATTTCCATAATTACCGCTGATCCGATAGACGAAATCATAGGAATGAGACAAAGGAGAGGCTTCAAAACCCTTATTCTGGAGCTTCACGGTATATATAGTATCAACAGCATTAACAAATATATGAGCCTCCTGTCCGACCGAGTAAGTGGAATACTCATTCTCAGGAATAGATGCGTGTACCTCCAAATAACTAAGGTCCAAAAACTTGAACATTGGTTCACTGGCCACAAGCTCAACCCCTTCCTGAACAATGATGTCACTGACCAATCCACTGAAAGGTGCCTTGATGGAACAATCCGATTTAGCCCGCTTTGCAGCAATGTAAGCTGATGAGGCTTTGGAATATTGAGTCTGCACTTCGACAAGCTTAAGTTCAGTGACACTACCGGTCGCATACACCTGATTGACCCGGTCAAGAGCATCTCTTGCCTGCTCATAGGTCGCTTTAGCATTTTCATACAAAGAAGCGACCATAGGAGAATCAATAATGGCTAAAGTATCGCCTGCCCTCAGCTTCTGACCCTCCCTTACACAAATTTTAAGGAGCTTGCCGGGATATGATGAAGAAATGACTGATGTTTTTCCCGCTTCAACACGTCCGACATATACTTGTTGTTTCCCTCCCTGTGAAAAATCAATCTTCTGCGCTTTCACGGTTACTGCTTCCCTATTCTTCAC
>DCIC01000132.1:0-1916 GCA_002315825.1 Bacteroidales bacterium UBA1736
GTCTGATTCATCTATTACCGCTATCGGAGTATCCTCTAAAATCCCATTGCTGTATATGAAATTGTACAGAATCGGGTATCCGAATCCTGCAACGAAAAAAATGATAAGGAAGCCGACGTCGCTGAAAATCGTTTTCAATTCGTGGCAAAATATCCCCCATACGTCAGAGAACCAATTCTTTATATATGTGTTTGCCATTTTTTATTTCTTTGGGTAATTCTGGTATAGATAAGCTTTATGCAACCTCGGATATATTGCCAAAGGAATAAAGCAGAATACAAGCATATGGATAATCTCTTTCCAGCATCCCTCAAACCCTGTCCCGAACATTCCGCACTGAACATACATCTGGTAATAGTGACGGAGAGGGAATATCTCGGTAAGCCCCTGAATTCCGGCCGGCATAGCCTCGACGGGAAGGGTGAAACCAGTCATGGAAAAGGCCATCACGCTATAGAGAGCCCCTATACTGAGAGCGAACCTCAGCACTGGAACACACCCGATTAGGAAAACTCCGACAGACTCGCTCGCGACCACAAGCAGGAAAGAATTCAGCAGCATCCATCCTATGTTTCCGCTCAGAGGGAATTTCATCCATCCGTATAAGATAAACTCCAGAGAGAAGGCAAGACAAGTGAACAGAATCGTATAGAGTATGAGCTTCCCATAGACAGCTGTTACTATGCTGTTTCCTGCCTTGTCCAGCAGGTTGACTGAAGTGCCATATTTCAATTCAGTGCCCAGCGAATATATGATGAGGATGACGATAATCATCTCAAGTACACCGGGGAGCATCATATTTGAAAGGTAAGCACCGTAGTTCATTGTCGGGTTGCCTATCATATGTATGTCGATGTCAATGGGACGGAGTTGACCTGCGATGCTTTCTTCGTCAACACCTTTCATTCTCAATTCCTCCCTCTGTACGGCCCCGGAAGTCAGGTTGATCATTGTCAGAATGTCCTTGTATGCCAATGAACCTCCCAGAAAGTAAAGGTTGTTGACATAAAATGTGAAGCACGGTTTTCGGTGAGCCAGAACATCTGCATACATCCCTTCGGGCAACAGGCATACGGAGGTTATGACACCACTCTGCATGTCTTCGCGTGCAGACGCGAAGTCGGGATAGCGAATGACTTTTCCAAGCTGCGTAGCATCAAGCTGGCGTATGAAATTGCGGGTAAGAGTCGAATTGTCAAGGTCAACGACACCTATCGGCACGTCATCCGGAACGCCCTCACCAAGAAACGTCAGGTAGAAGACTGTGCAGAATACCATCACTACGACGGACCCCGCAATATATACAGGCCTTTTCCTCCATATTGCCAGTTCGCGCCTTATTATCCTCAGAATCTTCTTCATCTTTCTATTATTGCGCTCATTCCGGGAAGCAAGCCGCCTACTTTATCTTCAGGAACAGCCCTCACCTCAAAGGTCTTGGCATCATACATATCGGTTTCTTTAGTCGCTTTCCAGGTTGCATAAGACTCCCTCACGGCAACATAATTTACGGTTGCCGCGACTTTCTTCCCCCCGAGAGCCGGAATGCTCACCGTAATCCTGCTCCCTATGGACATGCCATCCAGGTAGTCTTCTCTGACGTTGAAAGTGAACCAGATGTCATCAAGATCCAGCACTGTCATCACAGGTGAACCGGTTCCTACAAGTTCCCCCACTTTTGGCCCGATTGAAGAGACAACTCCGCCGGCAGGGGAGGTCAGATAGAGTTCCCCCATATATGATTCGACTTCCATAAGAGCGCCTGAAGCCTTGTCTACAAGTGCCTGGGCCGCTTCCTTATCCTCCTGCCTTGCTCCGGCCACGGCCATGTCATATTTGCTTTTCGCAGCTGCGGAAGTTGCAACGGCAGCATCATATTTTGCCTTTACTTCATCATATTTCTGAGCCGGAATCAC
>DCIC01000132.1:1937-8342 GCA_002315825.1 Bacteroidales bacterium UBA1736
TTCTGCTCATATAGACGGCTGATTCTTTCAAAAGATTTCTGCAAGACGGACTCCTGGACGATTGCGGTCTGCCATAAGTTGTATGCCCCGGCAATCTCTTCGCTTCTGGCGCCGTTCCTCGCTTTGTCCCGCTGTGCTGACGCGGCTGCAACGGCAGCGTTGGCCTGTACCAGTTTTGCCCTCACTTCCGGGGAATCAATGAAGGCGACGGTATCCCCAGCGTGGACGGTCTGTCCTTCCTTTACATACATTTCTTCAATTCTCCCCGGCACCTTTCCAGAGACTCGGTACTCAGTTGCTTCAGCTTCTCCCTGAATCACGTGCGGTTTGGGCTTTGACACGAAATAGCCTGCCACGGCTATCACCAGGATGATGGCCACAAGGGCCACAACACCAATTACAAGGTTGTAGTTTTTCTTTGTTTCCATATTTGTTACTTATATAATCCCTGTGCTTTCAAAAGTTTGGAATGGTTCAATTGTACTTCTATTCCGGCATCAATACATTCGGTCTGTGCCTTAACCCAGGCTGTCTGAGCCTGAAGGGCCACGTCGGAACTAATCACACCTTCGGAGAATCCAAGCATTGCGGTCCTGAGGTTTTCATCAGCGCAGCCAAGATTGCTTTTTGCCATCTCAAGGTTCTCCAAAGCCTCGTCCTGGTTCCGGCTCAGTTGCTCTATCTGGAGGGAAATCATATCGCAGGCGTCTTCATATTTGATCTGATACATTTTCGCTTCCGCCTCTGCCTTCCTGATTTTCTGATACCCTTCCGTTGCATGGAAGATTGGGATACTGACCATCACTCCGATGTTGAACATCCCGCCGAATTCATTCTTGAACCCTGCGTAAAGGTTTGGATTTGTAATCAGATAGTTTCCCGTCAAGGCAATTTTGGGGAGATGGTCCGCTCTGACGACTGCCACTTTCTTCTCATAGATTTTTGTGGCCAGATCGAGCATCCTGGCTTCATTTCTGTCGGTAAGGACACTTTCGATATCCCGCTTTGGAACGTATTCCACTTCCGGTATGGATTCGTCGTCTTCATCGGCCAGTCTTATCTGACTGTCCAGAGGTATGCCAAGTTGTCTGCACATTAGCATCTTTGAAAGAGCCAGTCCATTCTGCGCCTTGGTCTTGAGCATCGTGGCTTCATTCTTCTTCACTCTGATTGCCAGAAGATCCGATTGCACCGCAACTCCTTCAGCAACGCTTATCTCCGCATCTTTTTCTAGTCGCTCCAGAAGCTTGACATATGCGGCCGCCAAGTTATTCTTTGCGGACAGGGAAACAACTTGCCAATAGGAATTCTCGGTTTCCATTTCTATCATAAGGCGCTTTTCGTCATACTCGGTCTGGGACAGTTCCTTGGCGAGAGCGGCAATCTGGTTGGAAGCTACAATCTTTCCCCCCATAAATACAGGCTGCTGGATACTGACAGCCCCGGCATATATGTTTTTGATGTCGAAATGAAGAGCGTCGTTGATGTTGGAGCCTATTCTATTCAGAGCTTCGGAATCGTCAGCCCTGGACAACTCGCCAATAACGGCCTGCCACATAGGGCTGCTCATATGCTTTGCAGCAAGTTGCGGGTTGCTCATCATAGATGTCATAAGAGACTCCATTTCCTTTGAAAGCTGTCCCTGCACCATTGTACCCAGACCGGTTAAGGCAGCCGATTGTTCATCAGTAACCAAGGACAGGTTGCGGCTGTTATACATATAAGTTCCATTGGCAGAGATGTTTGGAAAATAGTTTGACAGCGCTATCTTTTTGTCATAGTCTGCCATAACGGTCTTCTGCCTGGCCTCTTCCAATTCTTTGTTGCCGGATATCGCCAGTTGGCGGCAGTCATCGAGATTCAATACCTGCTGGGCGTGAGCAGAAGGCAAGAAGAGCAGTGCAATAAATGCGATTGATGTTGTTCTTTTCATTGAAAAAATCATTATTTGGAAATGATTTCCTCAATATTTATGCTACATTTGTGTCATAAATTACAATATCAAACAAATAAAAGAAATAATGTATCACATCAAGAATGACAAAAGACAAAAGGAATCAGCTTTGCGTCTTATGAAAGGGCTGACAGAATGTCTGCGTCTCAAACCTATGTCAGAGATTGGTGTCAGTGACCTTTGCGTAGCATCGAACGTGAGCAGATCCACATTTTACAGAATGTTCGACACTCCGACGGACCTGCTGGAATACACGAGCGACAAATATATAGAGAAGGCGATTGCAGACTATTCAAGGGAAGTGTTTCGGAATGAAGAGGATTTCATACTTTACTCCCTGATGTATTGGAAGAATCATACAGACCTTCTTGAAGCCGCAATCAACAGCGGAAGAATAGACATCATTAAAAAATCCTTCATGGCACATTCGGAAATACTGGTGCCGATGATGGTCAATGAATTCAAGGAGGATGAACTCGATTACCTTATGGCAGGACTTTCCGGACTTGTCACAAGTATGCTGACACTTTGGATTGAACGCGGCAGGAAGGAGACCCCGGTACAACTCTTCGAGTTATATAGGAAAATCAGCGAGATGCGATATTTGGGACACACTTCGATAAACTCCCGTTGACCTGTTACAAAGAACAAGCATACATTGGATGTGTGTCAGAATTACGGGAGTGAGAGGGCTCGTATTCGAGTTTATTGTGTGCGTTGAGAATAGGTTCTTCCATAATGCGAAGATAAGAACAATCTGAGATTTTATATTTTCGTATAAATCATTTCCGCTCTGTTCCCTTCAAGTTCAACAACCTCGGTTACGGGTTCATAGGTGTAATTGCAGAAATCGAAGGCCTGAACATAGGCGACCCTTTCAGATTTATTGAAATATACATCCATATCAATGATTTTGACGTACTGCGAACGTTATAACTGGCTAATAAACAACGAATTATCGGTGCGATTCGGGCGTTTCTGACGAATGCCTATTTTGACACAGCCTGCTACTAACAGTATTCTGGAGGGGATAAAGAAAATGAGCTATAATTCGAAAAGTATCGAGTTACAGCTCATGGATGTTTCTTTGAATATTAATCGTTGACTATCCAATACCCACCATTCTTTTCGGGAGAATGACTAAGAAGACCTTGCTCACGTAGTTTAGCTAAGTGATATTTAATGCCAGCTTTGGTGAGCTTGCAATTTACAGCTAGTTCAGACGCAGAAACAGCAGGGTTTTCTTTTATAATATGAATGATTTCCTCGCGCGTTTTCTGTCCCTTTTTCAGGCTAGTTTTTGGGTTAGTCTTTGGGCTAGTTTTTGGGTTAGTACTAACCTGATTTCTACTTCCTATCCTCAATGTCAACTCAACCCTTTCCGGGTCATGCTTCTCTCGAATCTGGGGCTTTGGCCAATGGTTGAACTCCCATCCCTTGGCAATGGTATCAGCACCACTTCCCGCACGTTCACCACCTCCTATAAATCCGAAAATCTTCTGAATAGTGGCGTTTCTGCAGATGCTTGTGCCGCCTTCAAAGTACTGCTCAACGGACACTAGCATTGAACCTGGATTGGCAAATACCAACCTGTCGTGATATCTGTCGATGGTGATAGTGCTAGGAAGGAAGAAATTTGCGTGCACAATGGTGTTTACAATTGCTTCACGTAAGGCCTTATGAGCTGGTGTATCATCCACCCTTGAGCCTTTTTCCAGTTTGAAAGGAACGGGAAGGGCAGAATACATCTTCATATACACCCTGGTATAGAACTGGTAAAGATTCGGTTCCCAATAACCGTCAGGAGAAACCCTGTCAGTCCATCGTATCGCAGGGTCGCTGCTAAGCCTTTCCCTATAGTCAATGTAATAATTTGGCAAAGCGTTCAGAATGCCCTGCCAGGTACCGAACACCAGTACGCCGGCAATGGTGAAGCCTTCCTCTCCAGAGTCGGCGTCCTTTCGATATGCGCCTATCTTCGTGAGAAAATCAATGTCTTCAAGTTGATTCCATGGATGGTCATCGTGCTTCCCTTTGAAAACCTGACGATATTGGTGCACCGTTGTTATGTCGATGTCATCACCAAGTTTGAAATTTCGCACAATTTTTCTATCAAGCGGATTGTTCTTCGCTTGAGAGTCGGCAAACATCGTCCTCACCCCGTCATCATCAAGCAGATAGTCTCCTTCGTGCCTGCGGACGAAAGTGTGTCCGAAAGGATTCAATGTCAAATATACGGGCCTTTGGGAATAAATGGCTCGAGGAATACGGACGACAAGAATTGCGGAACCTTCAAACTCCGTGTCAACCACATCTTTCTCCTGAGTGAGACAGATGTTAACTTTGCTGTGGTTATTCACATCATCCCAATACTGCTTCTTATAGTCAGCAATCTGTTTCTTTGAGAGTTTGTCGGGAAAGAACTTGTGATTCTTCTCCTTGATCCCGAGAACGATAATACCCCCATCTGTGTTGCCGAAAGCGGAGTAAGTCTCCCAGAAACTACCAGGGAAACCTCCAGCAGCACTTTTAAACTCAATCTCAGTGCTTTCGCCCTTACGGCATAGGCCTTTTATAAAAGCAGTCAATTCCATATCCCTGCAAATTTAATCATTCTTATCGAACTCACTATCAACTTTTCAATAATTCATTTAACCCCAAATCATCATGGATTTTTCAAACAACAGAATTGACACGCAGCGTAGGACTGCCGTGTACGTGCGCATCTCGACGTCGATGCAGAAGACAGACCGTCAGGTAGAGGAGCTTGTCACCTTTGCAAAGGAGAACAAGTTGAATTTCAACGAGAAGAAGGACATCTATCGCGATGTCATCAGTGGATTCAAGGATGGGGAACAACGGCCGATGTTCTCGGCCCTGATGGAAAAGGTCAGGCGTGGAGAGTATCAGCAACTGCTCTTCAGCGAGTTCAGTCGCCTTGACCGTAAACCTTCTAACCTGCTCCGCACGCTCGAAACGCTGCAGAAACAGAACGTTTATTGCTGGTTCAACAAGCAGAGCATCTGGGTCAAGGACAAAAATGACATCGGCACGCAAATAATGATTCAGGTACTGGCCGTCCTGTCCCAGTATGAAATCGAACTTTTCGCAGCCCGCGGTATTGACGGCAAGATTACAGCTCTCAAGACACGCGGTACCTCCAACGGAGGCCCGGGACCTTACGGCTACAAGCATTCCTCAAAGGACAGCAAACTCGTAATCGACCCCGAAGAGGCTGAAGTCGTCCGGCGCATTTTCAACTATTATATTCAGGACAAGACCCCGACACAGATAGTTGATATCCTCAATTCCGAGGGCATACCCTGCCCGTTCTGGTCAAGATTGAAGGACGCAGCAGAAAAGCGCAAGGACAAGGGCCTCAGTCCGAAGACCTATCGCAGGGGCGATCCTGACAATATGCGATGGCACGCCAACAACATCAACCGCATTGTGAAGAATACCGTCTACATCGGCAAACGCCATTTCACCTTCTATGAGCCGGATCCGGCGAATCCCAAACCAGCATACAAGAGAACGGACAGACACATCCTTACTGAATTTGAAGTGGAATTACCGGAACTGAGAATCGTTGATGACGAGACCTTCGCCCAGGCAAACGCCGTCATCGAAAGTCGGCACATCAACAAGAATGTCGGAGTCCACAGGGAGAATCTTCTCAAGACCCTTCTTATCTGTGGCGAGTGTGGTAGCAGGTTTTGCACCGCCCTTTCCACCAGTGGTCCCACCTACAAGTGCGCTGCGAAGATAAAACGCGGATGCACCCCGAGAACCTGCCTGTTCGGAGCAGACGTGCAGCAGAGCAAACTCGACGGTCTTGTAATCAAGCTCGCCCTGCTCAAGTTCGCGGAATACGACCTCGGCAAGGAAGCAAAGTCAAAGACGTTCGAACTCCAGCAGGAGATAGATGAGTGTTCCAAGATACTGGAAGACTACACTTCCAAACAGACCGATGCGGACCTGACGTTCAACAACTATGCAAAGAGAGTTATCCTCGTAGCCAAGAACGATTCTGAGGCTGCGGATTGGATAGGCAAAGCCAGAGAAGAACACGACCGAAAGACAGCAGAATACGGCGAGAGCATCGCTCGAATCAAGACCAACCTTGCAGCGCTCAAACGGCGAAAGCGCAGCCTCACCAGACTCAAAGAGCAATCTATCTGCCTTCGTTCGGACCAGATATCCCAGGACAAGAACCTGCTCAAGGAGTATGTTCACGAATATATCGATAACATAACCCTCTACAAGCCTTCCCCTCTATGGGTACTGGTTGTCGTGCGCTTCGTTGACGGCAGCGAACGCTGGGGTACCATCAAGAATGTACGCTATGCCAAAAAGGAGGTTAAACGCGACGGCGAATTCAAATACACGATGGGATTCTCTGGCTGGTTCATCAACAAAAAAAACGGACCCCGGGAGCCAAGCGGCCTCCG
>DCIC01000068.1 GCA_002315825.1 Bacteroidales bacterium UBA1736
AATTCCGGAATCTTTACCAAGGTAGTTGTCTTGGATGATTTATTCGGTGAATAGTATTAAAACGATGGATGTTCACGTGCTCATAGCGGTAGTTCTGACACACACCCAATATGAATAATAGCTATTTGTGTCACTATCTTCTTTGCGGCACGAAATGGCTGGACTTATGCTTTTATGACCCTCCGGATGTTGGCGCATTGCGGAATTATTGTTAGTTTTGTGAGATTATTCACGCTACCTCTGGTGGCTTATGTAAATATACAGATGCAACATATTAATACACAACTGCTTATGGAAATAGGGGGGGGTAATAACTCTCAGGTTGTGTTTTGAAAATAGTTAAGGCTTGCTGTCCCGAGCGGGACGGCAGGCTTTTTTTTTGTTTGAATAACCGACATTGGACATTAACATTATTACAACACAATATGAAAGAAATAAAACAGTCAAAGGAGCACAAGGCTCCATATATCCAGCTTGTCAGGATGGACGAGTCGAACAAGGTGTTCTTCGCAGCAAGCGGGAAACCGGGCTCACCTTCACTTGGCAGCTGCTCTCTCGAATCAATTGAAAAAACGACAGGAGTCTGGTAATTATGCGTAGAATTATTCTGTTTGCAGCAACTTGCATAATGCTTGCAGCCTGCACTAAATCTGAAATCAATGCGCCTGCTTTCAAAAAAGGTCAGGCTGTAACTATATCGGCATCTGCCGGCATGAGCGAAAGCACTAAGGTTACTGGGACGGACGATGGCAGTAAAATTAATTTTAAATGGGAAGAAGGAGACAAAGTTCTTGTCAAGGTAGGCGAAGCCTCATCTGAGTTTACCATCAAGGTTGGCTCTATCAGTACTGATGGCAAGTCGGCTGACTTTGAAGGTACTATGCCAGCCGAAGGCAGTTCATATGATGTGCAATATCCTGTGCCGTCCGATCCAGATCCTCTTAAAATCCAGACCTACGTGGAAGGTGGCATCGCCAGTGGGCTGATGCAGTTCGGCGCTACGGGTTGCACTACTCCAATTGTCAAATTAAAGGCAAAGACAGCGATTCTGCAACTGAATCTTTATACCATTTCAGCAACTGGAGGGGAGGTTGGAGACCCCATTAATATTGGAGGCGGCATTACGAAAATAGAGTTTGTTTACAACATGGCCGATGGCGATTTATATGACAATCTCGTTATCGACCCCGGGGTGGTATTAGAAACATCAGAGGACAAAGCGAAGCCGTTCTATATGGTGGTACGCACAGGCGTAAAATATAAAGGAATATCTGTTTATGCAGGTACCACTCCCGACAAAAGTTCGCCGAATCTTAATAGTAAAACGTTTGAAGCGGGCACTTGCATAAACATGCCTGCGATAAAGGTTTACGATGTGGTTACTTGTCTTGCAGAAGGAACTCGTGTCACGATGGCTGATGGGTCCGTCAAGAAAGTTGAGAACATCATGGAGGGCGACAATGTACGCACCTTCGACCACGAGGCTGGTTGTATCTCTTCTGCAAAGGTTTGCCTTGCATACAAGGGTGAGAACAAAGTTCGGTCGCTGGATCTCACTTTCGCCAGCGGCAAGAAACTCTCTATTGTTGGTACTCACGACCTCTTGTTGGAGAACACCCGCAAGTATGTGCGTATCAACAGCGGCAATGTGGCATCTTTTGTCGGTAAACGCTTCTACAATGCTGAATCAGGCAGTTGGGACAAACTGGTAAGTTACGCCAATGGCACTCCAGTAGACTATTACTGCATCTATTCGGCCAAACATCTCAACTGCATCGCAGAAGGTATGCTTTCCTGTCCTGATGATGTGGATTTCAATCTCAATGTATACGAATTGGATGCCAACCTCAAAGCCGATGCAACACAATTGGAGGCCGACATTGCCAAGTATGGAATCTGCGACATTGCCCGCGACTTCCCTGAGTTTGCGCAGTATCAAAGCCAAATGGAGGATTTGGGTTGCAAGTATGTCTACATCGCCATTGGCAAGGGTCTCATCCCAGAATCATATGTCGAGACGATGAAATCCTACTGGATAGGAAAATAAGACAAAAGACTCAAGGAAACTTTCCGGATACTTCCCGCCATAAACCAGGTGTTAGAGTCTGGACCTGAAACGGTGCATCACCACCTTGGAGTATAACTTCCGGAAAAGGTTGCGAGTGAAGCAGGAATTCTTGAAAGGATGAAAGATGCTGTAGAGGACTTTCTCTGCAGCATTTTTTTCATATGTTTATTAAGTTTTCAATAAGTTCGACAGTGTTACAGGCAATGAACTCTGCAATCACGTTGATTACTTCTACAATTAGGACCCAAATTCTCTGGACCACAGAAAAAGACCCAGATAACTGTCTACCGTTGGGAAATAGAGGGGGATAAACAAAGAGAATCGCCATTTCAGATACCTGGAATGGCGATTTTGGTTTCTATTACAGTAATGGAGCGGAATGGCGGTTTACTTGACTTTCCAGACGTCAAGGGTTATGCCGCCGCCGGCACCGCCAAAGCTTGGCTGGCACAGGAACAGGCATTCGTTGAGCCATGCGTACTTGCTGTCCTTGGGGGCCTCGAACTTTGGGGCGCAGCGGAAATACATGCCTCCCTGGCCTCCCATCTTGATGATTCCGCAGTTGCGTACGTGGATGTTTACGCCGTCATCGGTACGGATGCAGTA
This sequence comes from Bacteroidales bacterium UBA1736, assembly GCA_002315825.1. GTDB lineage: Bacteria > Bacteroidota > Bacteroidia > Bacteroidales > UBA932 > Cryptobacteroides. The sequence goes on from DCIC01000068.1 coordinate 2,675, forward strand.
GATGGCCTCAATCTCAGTGCGGCCGTCAACGGCCATCTGGTAGTCAGCGCCACCGGGCAGAACTTCACCTTTTATATCCTTGCCCTCAAATGTACCTCCGGTAATTGGAATTACGGTGCGTGTGCCCTTGCCGTTGTCACCTACCTGGAAAGTCTGGCCGAGTGTGACGTTCAGGCGTACCACCCATTCCAGTTCCGGCCCCTTGG
>DCIC01000129.1:0-5054 GCA_002315825.1 Bacteroidales bacterium UBA1736
AATGCGTCAGAGTGGACGCGATATGGGCGTATGAGCGCGTATATTATAAACACAAGCACCCAACCTTTTGGGCTGGGTGCATTTCCTGTGTAGGCTGTGAGCGTTAAGCGGTGGCTCTGTTAGATTCGGCCTGTTTGTCGGCCTTTGGAGTCTGTTCCACAACGGCTTCAGTGTAGATGCTTGCAGCCTTTTTCACGATTCCCGAACACATATTGGCCTGTTTTGCGATGGCCTTGCAAGTGAGTGTGAAGATGTTTTTCAGTTCCTTTCCCTTGGCTGAGAAAATCGGCTGTTTTGACGATATGCGAAGGGCGGTGCTTGACAGGCGCATCCCCTCGTCCATTACGAGGGCCTTGTTCATTTCGCCTTTGCCGTTGGTTTTGTAAACCACATTTCCTGAAAGGAACCTCTGGAAGAGGGACTTGGCGCGGATACCTGACTTGGCCTCTGTGCCGTTGAGAATGACGACCTTGAAATTGTCCTCAAACGAGAGCCTTTCCCTTGCATCTGCAAGCATTAAGGCGAGAACGGGGGCGATTATGGCCTCTCCGTCAGTCGATTCTACGCCTGTAATAGCGATGAACTCCGTTTTGCTCTCGCCCTTAATTGTGCGCTCTTTTGTGAGTACAGCTGCGTTGTTAGGGAGAATGTTTTCGCCGATAACACCAAGAGAAACTGTGAAAATTGAATTGTTAGCCATAGGGCATTTTTGTGGCCTTGCAGTCCTTGTCTGCTTGTGTGCTTGTTAGCACCTACATTCAGTGTGCCAATAACTGAATGGGTTAATTGAAAAAGTTTATGTTTTTGCCTTGCTCTGAATTGAGCATAGTTAGGGCCTATGTTTTATGCGACTTGCTTACGCATCGTACACCAGTGTACGGTTCATTAAGGCAAATGTCAATAGCAATTTTCGTGTTTCTTAGTGAATAATTCCGAGTTACATCGCCAACGCATCAGATGCATATCGTGTAACGCCTGTTCCGCACTGAAGCATAAAAATCTATACTCCGCGAGTTCGTTAAACTCTTGCTTGGTATGTCAAAGAACTAAGTGACTAATGATTTTTCTTTCGCAGTCAGCATAACGCTAACACCCTCGCACACTCTCCAATATGAAACCCAAGTGTACTCTCTATCGCCTCAATCAAATTCCTCAATTTCAATTCATAAATCGTAACGGCGAAATCAAACTGAAATCTGTTGTAAAGGTATGATGAAAATCTGAATCGTGCAAATTTTCTGCAAAAAAGATTTTTCTTTCTGTCAAGTCTTTCTTAATAGTTCTTGAATGATAAGGAACACGCATTCAAGCGTATGTTCATACACTTGCGCTTGATCAGGCATCATACGGCGTTCATACGCGCCCTCAATATAGGCGTTCATATGCCTTCACACTCCTTCACGCTGGTTCATACGCTTTCATAGGCGTTCAGTGGCCTACATATACGCTCATTGTGCTATCAGTCGCACTCATATTCGCTCAGTCACAATCATACGCCATCATACTCAATCATACGCGTTTATACACTTTCAGTCACGCTCATATACTATCATACGCCCTCATAGAAAAGCCAATCTTGCTCATACGCCATCATACGCCCTCATTGTTGCCTTTCTTGCGCTTTCATACGCCATCAATCGCCCTCAATACGGATTCAAACGCATTCAGACGCACTCATAGGCTTTCAGGCTTATTCATTCGCCTTCATAGATATTCATCCGCGTTCAGTCACATTCACGCTTAATCATAGGCCTTCACACGCTTTCATACTCGTTTATACGCCATCATACTCCATCATATCCGCTTATACTCATTCATACACCTTCATACTTGTTCAGTCACGCTTATATGCTTTCAGACACACTCATATAAGTTCATACGCTTTCATACTCGTTTATATGCCATCATTCGCACTCATATTCTCTCATACTCGCTTATAGGCATTCATACTCATTCATAGCCGTTCACACCAATTCAGATGCGCTCATATCTTCTCATACTCGCTCAATTCCCCACAATTACGCTCAGGTATCTTCAAGTGCGTTCACGAAACGGCTTTTCACGCTCATATACGCTCAAGATGTGGCAAGCCGTTTCGCTCAAAGCCTTCAGACACACGCGGTTGTGTTCTCATATCACGCGCTTAGGTGCTTTCAAAACGCCCTCAGGCAACAAAATGAACTCTCACACGCTTTCAGTTACGCTCATTGTATTCAGCCACACTCACTCCCCACCATACGCTTTATGACCGGTCACGCTCCCTCACGCTCATTTTTGAACCTTCACGCGCTTAACTGAGCAATCATACTCCCTCATACTCGTTATGAGGGCGCGTGAATATGTATGAGCGCGTATGAGCGTATATGAACGCGTATGAAACGAAAAATCAAAAACGGCCTCACAGGTATCTGCAAGGCCGTTTTTGCTTGTGTTTGTACGCTTATGCAAGCCTACTCGCCACTGCAAGGGCAAAGGTTTTTTCTTGCTTTTTCTTGCTTTCAGCAAGCCATTTTTTGCAACTTTCATCGGTTTTGCCACCGAGTTTAGTCGCTTTCAAAATTGCAATAGCAATTTCAACGCGCTTTGCCTGTTCACACACAGGGGTTTCTTTCAGAAACCTTCCCGCTTTGGGACTTGCAAAACCAGCCAAAAGGCCTCGCACATACAGGTAAGCGTGAGGGGCCACTTTTGCCGACTTGAGAGTGAACCCCTTTCGTGCATCAGTGAGGGCTTCGCCCTGCGCACATAAGGCCACAAGGTCGGCTAAATGCTCAAAATTTTTGCCCCAATCCTCCAGAGTTTCGTCAAAAATCTGCTTTGCAGATTTTTCCTGTTCAGGCGCATTAAGGCCTTCGGCCTGTGCGTTGAGGGTTGCGTTGAGAGTTGAATTTGTGTTTGACATAACAAAAAATTTTTGAAAATTTCCCGAAACCGTCGGGCCGTTTTGTCGATTGAGAGGGCAAAGTTATTCGCGCACTCTTCGGACGATTTTTTTATAAAATCTTCCTTTGCCTTCGGCAAAGAGTATTTTATAAAAAAATTTTCACGCGTGAAGAGTCGTGCGCTCAATGTGGGCGCGATAGCAAACCTCGTGCCAAAGTTTGAGCGACTCAAATTTTCCCAAAAGGTCAGGAGTCTATGTGTGCGTAATAGTTATAAAATTTTAATAAAAAAATTTTATAACTATTACGCAATATGGCAAAAACGGCAAATTGTGGCTCTTGTTGGTTCACTAATCCCAAAAGTGAACCAAGGTAACTATCTTTGAAACAGATAGTTAACCTTCGGAAAAATGGCGAGGTGGGTGGTCGGTCTGGTGCGGATACCATAAATTTGCTCCGGCCAATTTTCTGAATCGCACTTTCAAAAGTGAACCTAAAAGCCAAATAAATCCCTTCCAGTTCCTATTAACTTTGATATATCCCAGTCCCAAAATTTTCCCCGGCCCTTATTTTTAAGATGAATTTCCTGGGAGCCTTCAGCTGCGTACCTATAATATAATAGGCGGCTATCCCGTCACTCCCAGATTTTAGCATTAAACCGAATTTTCTTTGACCGTTCTATAAATTCGCTTAATAACGAATCCCAAATTTTTCCGGAGGCCCAAAAATTAGCTTTCACTTTTGGCTCAGCCCATTCCAGACAATTCTTCTATCATTTGCACAATTTCCAGAAATGTGTTTTCTTTGCATCATTAAATTGAATCGTACATCTTCACAAATGAAAACCGAAAGTCAGGTATTGCATCTTCTCGCCATTTCCCAGATCAAAGGCGAAGCCGAATGGGAACTCATCCAACTCTTCTGTCAAAAGCATCACTTTCGCTTGGGAACATTTGCCCCTTCGTACAATGAGGGCAATGGACTGACCGCTTCCAAGTTCTTCGATTGGTATCACAACGGGTTCGGAGCCGGTGATGTTGCAAAAATTTCCGGAAAGACCGTAATAATTTCCGACAGTGACCTGAAAATTTCCAAGATATGCGGAGAAATTTCCACGGAGGGTTATTGCGAAGCAAGCCTTACCGTGCCTGTTTCCGACCTGGAAGCAATGACTCCTGAAGGCCAAGCCGCAATCCACATCCAGCTTTCCCACCTGAATCTGGAGTATTGCCGTAAAAATTTTACGGTTATGCCCAAATATGTGCCAAAAATCAATGATCGCGTGCTAATATGGAACCAAAACGAGTCGAAACTGGGTGTTATCCGTGCTATAGCTCCAGATACCAACGAAGTTGAACTGTATTGCTGGTTTGACTACAGGACAAAGAAACTTGGCCACTCAATGCACGAAAAGAATGTTGTGACCTTCCACGAATACCATTTTGAACCTATGAGCATCGTGGCCCAGAGAAGATTGAATACGGAGCTGGAGAAAGTGGGCAAGGTGTGGTACGACAAACTTCACCGGATCGAGCCACTGAAGGTGAAGGTTGATGTCGGCAAACACTACTGGTACATCACCGACAAGATGAAAGTGGTTGAGGAAACCGAGAAGGGAACCCCGACCTCAAATTTCCGATATATCTCAGGAAACTATTTCTCAAAATATGAAGATGCCATAGAGTATCTGGGAAGAATTTCCGACCTACTGCGTGACCGACTGGCAAAATAAATCCCCGCTTTGGCCTTAAATCTGGCAAATAAGCGAGGATTTGGTGCTGGGAGGTAGATTATCTTGGTTTTGACCTTATCCTCCCGAAAAGGGCCATTTCTGGCGTTTTAGCAGCCTTTCTTCCCAGGGCCTTTACCTTTGCCCTTGCCGCCTTTCTTGGGACATGCCATAGCGAGTGAGTTTTTAAGGGTTTAACAATTGTTACCGAGAAGTATCTTCTCGTATGAGAATAGGCTTCTGTGTCTGACGAGGTGCAAAATATATCAGCTTTTTGAACGCCATACGCTGAAGACATCGCTCTTGCAGTTGGGATGCACAAACACTTTCTTATCGTCAGGGAATTCCGTCAGGAAGCAATAGATAGCCTTGCCTCTGGAATGAGATACACGGCCCTGGGAAATGACGCTGTTCACCAGCATCATGGCTTCCTGATCCGAAAT
>DCIC01000129.1:5154-16103 GCA_002315825.1 Bacteroidales bacterium UBA1736
CGTCAAAATCTCCCGGATCTTGTCGCATACCTCTTCCAGATCCTTTGCCGTAGGCTCAGGTGACTGGAACAAGTCCCGTACCCATAGGCTGATACTATCTGCCTTGCTCTGGGCATCGTACTCTTCCAGGAGGAATACTGTTCTCACATCCGGCCCCACGGCCTTCTCGTACTCTTCATGTGCCCTCTTCCGGATGGAGATAAGCTCACTGATGGGTAAATCGCCATCATTCGCTTCCAGAGCCTTGATTGAATCCCTGATTGACATCATAGCCGGTGTAGGGACGAAGACACCATTTGTTCTGAGGATGTAGTCTATACCCATCCCGTAGGTTCCCAGGCAATCACAACGCTGCCTGTAGGTTTCACATTTCACTTTGCTCATACTGATTGTTGTTTATTGTTATTTCTTTTTCCTTTTTGTCCTTGCCCTCTGCCTTTTCTCTGCCGACATGTAGCACTTGCCCTTGATACGCATGTTGGCTGATTCGTACATGAGGGTATTTAGTTTGGTGTTGTACTTTCCGAGATCTGGGATTTCGGTATGTCCGTATTGCTCCTGATCCATGGCTTATTCAATTACGATTGCTGATTGTTCTTTGTGTTTCTCATTCCAGCCCTGTATCTTGTCGGCTGGGAACATTCTCAATTCAAATGTCACGGCTCCATCCTGATCCACCTTTCCGGCCTTGGTGACGCTGAGGAATTCCTCAACGGTAAGTTCCTGGTGCTGGAGGAAGTATTTCTTCAGGGCCGACTGGTTGAGGAACGGATGGCTCCTGTAATCCTCGTTGACATCCACCACTTCCAGGTCATCGTTTATCTCAAAGAATTCGTTGAGGAAATTGTAGATGAAGAGTTCGATGGTGGTAAGCTGCTCGTACCGGGAATCATCGTCTCCCATTTTGATTATTTCCTGGATGTATCGCTTGTTGTACTCGGATGTCCTCATACCCTCAGGTTTTCTTGATACCTGGATGGGTGCTGCATGGGTGTCATGAAGCTTGCCGCTGTCGATTACATAGTACCGGCCCTCCGATGTCCCCTTGATGTCGAAGTCAACGATGAGGTCAACAGTGTCCGGATCGAGTGGTTCCTGGGTAGTAATCTCAAACACTCCCTTCTCGCAATCCAGCTTGCCGAGTGCTATCATGTCATTCGTTCTTTCAAAAGCTGGGAGTAGGATGTTCTTGTACATGTCATCCATCAGGATATACTTGCCTTCCGGATTTACGGTCTGGGTGGTAACATTACCATCTTCATCTTCGATATCCTGGAAGAAGTGGTTAAGCAAGTTGTCCCATATACAGTAAATAAAAATCTTGTCGGCTCTGTCAACACATAAATCAGGTGACTGCTGGAAGATTGATATTTCTTTCCTGGTGAAGTAAGGTAAGCTGCTTTTCTTTTTGGAGAGCTTGTAACTTTCTTCATTGAATTTAATAACTGGGAATTCTTGCTCATCAGAAGAGTCATCAAATGAATCAAAATAATCATTTGAGCCGTTAATTTCTTTTTTATTTCCCTCTTTTATTTCTGTTGTGTATTTCTGCACAACTTTTTGGGGGGTAATTGTGTATTTCTGCACAATCGCGTTGTGTATTTCTGCACAATCGGCAACTGCCAAAAAGAACATCAACGAGGCCAAATCTGCACTTCCAGAATAGATATAATCAACGAGCGCATCAAAACCTTCAGGATCCGTGAAAAATGGGGCGAATTTGTCGTAAAAAGCCTCTTTGAACTGGGATTTTGAGAAAGAATTGCATATTTCTGCACATATTTCCCCCGACAGGCTTGTGCATTTCTGCACAAGGTTGTGTAAATCTGCACAATCTTGTATATTTTTAGGCAGACTTGTGTATTTCTGCACAAGGTTGTGTAAATCTGCACATGATTGTGCATTTCTGCACAATTGTGCATCATTCTGCACAATTCCACCTTCCAGTTTGAATAATTCATCTCCACTACCAACATGAAGTGAATATCCAAACCCTTCCAGTATTTTTTCATCTTTATTCTTCAGAGCCTTTCTGAACTGAACCTTATCCTGAGCATTAAGATGGAGGAACGCTCTGCAAAGACTGACACATCTGTCGGTGTCCATGTGCAGATATTGTTCTTCATTCACCGAGATCAGTCCGATTCCTTCCAGCGTGGCGAAGCCGTTATCAACGGTTCTTCGGTTCATGCCGGTTTTGTTGGACAGTTCGTTGGTGGCCGGACGCTTCATGATGACCTTGCTCGTTTTTGATTTGTAGCAAGCAAAGGCGTACTCATCCAGCAAGTGCTCAAACAAGGTGTATGCAGCAGCGTCTCCGATGATCTGCTTCATACAGCGATAGTGCTGGCCGTATGGAATAATTTCCGGTGCTGCCATATTACTGCTGTTTGAGATAAAAGCTATGATTGATGTTGTTAATCGCTTGTTTCATTAAGATGTAACCGTGTTCTTTTGCAAAAGTCCCAACGGTACGGCGATTAGGGGCAAAGAAGGGATGTTCTGCCTTATACGCCTCGGCCATCTCATCAAAAGTCATTTTGTCTTTGAATAATGTCGCGCTGTTCATAATAAATCTGTTTTGATATGAATAGATTTAATTTGATGTGATTGTTTGAAGAATATGGGTTTTCTCAATCTTATTCCCAAAACCGGCTAAAAATCCACCCGATTTTGCCTGATTTTGTGAAAATTTCACAAATAAGCCCGTAATCGGGTGGAAAAATGCGGTTTTATTCCGGAACTAACCTTCCAGAATATCCCAGTCCTCACTCAGCATGTCGGTCTGCGAAGCAAGCCATCCAGTGAGTATTGTGTTCTGGGCAGTGTACATGCAGATTGTTCCGAGGGCCTGAATCTCGCCTCCGTTCAATTCCACGAGTGACTTCAGCATTTCATCCTTGCACCACTCGGCCTTGATGACCGCCGCCGGTTTGAGCCAAAGGAACATGCCTTTTCCGTTCCAACCCATACGGGTTACTTTCTTGCCCGCTTTCAGGGCTTCGATTGCTTGTCCAAAATTCATAATCGATAATTTTAAGGGTTAGTGAATTACTAACATAGTTAGCGTAAGCGTTAGTAGAACTAACTAAGAATCTTCTTTTTGCCTTTCGGGGATTTTGCCGCGCCCTTTACCGGCTTCTTCGGCTGCGGAGCAGCCGCCTTCCCGGTCTCTTCTGCGGGAGGGCATACTTCCTGGAGCACGCTCTGGAGTGTTGCCCAATATTCCTTGGCTTCCTCAGGAGTCTCAAACTGGCTCCACCCCTTGATGAAAGCTGGCTGATATCCGATAGGATTGAGCAGAGCCTGGCCAAACAGGGTGACGAAAAGGTTGAGAATGAGGATGAGCTTCCCAGGATCCTCAAAGTTGATGTGGTGGATTTCCTCCTTGTCGTTGAAGACAATCCACTGATTGCTGAAGGTGAGGACACCACCGGCAACTTCTACTTTGATGACATAGCAACGCTGGTAGTGCATTTCAAATGCTACTCTACCCTGATCCTGATGAAACTCCTTCAGGTCAAATCCCATGATGTGAAGGGGGAAACGGATTTCATTCTCCGTGCAAGTGAGGATGGGCTTCTTCAGAGCTACTTCAAGTTGTTCTTTAGTTAACTTTTCCATAATGTTGTTATTGAATGTTTTGGTGAATTTTTGTTCTGGTGTACTGCTCTTTCTGTTTGTCGGTCATCCTTTTCAGTTCAGCCGCACTATAGTCTTTTATCTTGATATGCTTCTCATCTGCGTTGAGGCATTTCAGGATAAAGTTTTTGGCCGCTGTTGCAGTCGGGAACCGTTTGGGATAGTGCTTTCCGGTTTGCAAGTAGCGGTAATGGTCTTCCACTACAGCATACTTGCCGAACATCCAGTTCTTCACCTGGATGATGAACTGCCTGGGCAGTTCGGGATCTTTGATGATTTGGTAATGTTTCATATTCCGTAATAGTTTGACATGAATTTTTCAAATTCCGGGGTATAACCAGCGATGTTGTTGTTGATCCAGGTCTTTGTGCTTAACGCATCCTGGATAACACCATAGTCCGGATCGGGCCTCCACACTCCGCATCTGATATTGTCGGTTTTGATGTTGAGCAATAAAGCTGTGCGGGCCGGATAGAAAGTGTTGAAGTAAAGGTCTTCCAGTACATACGATTCGTAGGTGAGGTCAAAGTGGTCAATCAGATATTCCAGCTTCTTTTTCTCGTAGTAGATTGGAATGTGCGTCACCCAACCTCTTGTCGGCAACCCTTCCAGTTTCAGTTTGTCAAAGGTCTTTGCTTCATCTGCTTCCCAGGCTCCGTATGTTGGCTTGTGCTCCATTTGAAGATTATTGAGCTTCAAGATGCGCACAAGGGCAAGATCGAAGTCGTTGATGGCATACTCATCGTCTGAAGTTCTGATGAACCCCTGTACTTCTGGGTGCGTCTCCATAAACTTCATCATTTTGTGGATATGGTCGATATGGGGAACATACTGACCTGGGAAATCATTGGGGTTGATGCGCGGACATTCAATCCATTCGATATCATCTCCAGTCTCCACAATCGGATGGTAGTCTCCTACCAGGGCAATCTTGTATGGCTCTTTGAAGAAATGCCTCCAACCGGCAATGCAGAACTCCAGCTCTCTTCCTTGGGCTGGCCCCTTGAAATATGGAATCATTACCCACACAGTTTCCGTGGTCGTATTCATAGGACGATGCTTATTATAGATTTCACGGTTGTTGTATTTCAACTTTTCAATCATAATCTTTCTCCTTTCATCGGCCCACCGGCAGAGAGAGCCTGACCGTTGGCGATAATAGAAGGATGTCATATCAATACCGTGGGGCGGTCTGTTGGCGTGGTCATACAGCTTGATCCAGAAATCCCAATCCTCGTAAGCTGGCATGTTGACGCTATACCCTCCGATAGCGTCACAATCTGCCTTACGGAACATAGCCGCAACATTGTGACAGTTGTTATACAGGAGCGAGAGAAATCCCGGAAAGCGTTGAAAACCTCCGGGCCACTGTTTGTTACCTCCATCAAGGAATTTCATTGATCTTCCATATACGCAAGGACATTCGGGGTTATCGTCCATAAATATCACTGCTTCCCCTAAAAACTCTTCACCTATCATATCGTCAGCATCCAAAGGCATGATGTATGTGCCTTTGGCGATTTTGATTCCTTGATTGCGGGCATTGCTTAACCCTCCATTTTGCGGTAGAGAGAGAACCTGGAAACGAGAATCGCCTTGAATTGCCGCGTAAATGGTTGGGAGAGGGTTGTCTGTACTGCAATCATTGACAATGATGCACTCCCAGTCTTGATATCTCTGCTTTTTCACAGAACTGATAGCATCTGCAATCCATTTTTGTGAATTGTAGCAAGGAATAACGATTGATACCTTGGGGGCTACTGTTTTCTCCATTGCGCAAAGTGTTTTCTGGTTTTGAGATAATTGTAATTATTCTGGTTATTGTAGGCTTCCACCTCAAACGAGATTCCTCGGTATGCGGTCTTTGTGTGGAAGATCAGGCGGTAGATCCACTCCAGAACATAAAGGATGTAGAAGAAGATGTAACCAAGCTCTTTCTGCTGCTCTGCATGAATCATCTCATGATTGCGATACAGTGGACTGGTGTTGAATTGTTCCCTATATTCGTTTCTGACGAATATGAGACCACAGATGCAAATGGCCATGAAGCCTTTGACTGGGATGACTGAGTTGTAGATGATACGCATAATGATGATAAATTAGTTGTCTGCTATCGGTTGTTCGGCGGCTTCACATTCAATAACCGCTTTGATCACGGACTTTTCTTCCGGTGTCATCTGGTCGTATGATTTTTCTGGAGCATCGCCAGGTTTGGTGAATGCAATCTCTCCGTTGTAGGCGAACTCTTCTTCGGTAATGGAGTGGTAGTTGCACACGACAAACAAATAGCTTTCCTGACCTGGGAACTTGCTGCTATAATCTGCTTGATAGTCTTGCTGGAACTGTTGGACATTTAGGATAGGCACATTCTTCTGGCGATAGACACAGTTGCCGAATCCCCATACGCCATGTCCGGACTGGGCACATGCCCAATAAGAAATGAACCAGTAATAGTAGGTGTCTTTCATACCAATACCTTTTTGATGATTAAACATTTGTCGGATTCGATAACTGACACGATACGCATGTTATCATAGGTGGCTCCCTGAACATAGGATGACAGTTCTTGTTCCATATACTGTTTGATTCTGTTGGCGTACCAATCACCGGCCCCTGGGTTATGAAGTTTGATGGCTTTGTCAATGTCAAGCTCAGGATTATAGTGAGAATTGATGATAGCGAACATTTCCAGAGATTTGACCGGATCGTAACGGTCATCGAGGGTATAGCAGCTGTTGGCGATACGGTTCGCGTCCTTGACATATATCGGAGTAATCTGAAGGATGCCCACATCGTTTGTTTTTCCAACGGCTGAAGGGTTTCCAGCACTCTCGGTCATAATGAGTGCTCGCGTGAACACATCCCACATAGAAACGGTATCGATTACTGTCATATCAGCGATGATTGTCGATGTGTCCACCTTTGGTACGGTCATCATCCATGCGAGGAAGATGCTTAAAACGATTGTTAATTTTTTCATGATGCAAATGGTGGTAAATTGTTATGGTCATTATAGAATCTGCGGCACGGAGGAATTTTGCCATCTTCCATACATGCCTCGCACTCTGCCTTGTCAGGGCATTGTTCACATTGAATTGCCAGAAGTGCCGCAATGATGGCGGCGAAGAAACAGATAAGTCCCGCAAGAAGGGCCAGTCCGATAATAACGGCGATAATTTTCAGGATGGTCATAATTTATTTGGTATTAAAAATGAGGTCTCTGTTGACGAAGCTTTTACAGTGCTCGCCTCCGATTTTGTGCGTTTTTGGGACGATGTTCCAGGGGCCTGTAGCTTCACGCTTCTCAGCTTCGTACCAATAACAATGGTATCGGTCATAGCACCCCTTGGCCAGACAACTGAAGCTGGCTCGGCGATAGATTTTGGCGTATGCCTTTCTGGAAATCATAATGCCGGTGTCGGGCATATTGATTCCTTTGGGAAGGGGGCCGAGACTGTAAGAGTAATTGAGAAGCTTGACGGTTCTGTCTGGGTGGATGATATAACGGCTTTTTACACAGATGTCGCGCAACTGCATGAAGAACATCTGCTTGCCATATAGATAAAGCTCGCCTTTATAGATTTCGTATCCGTCTGTATGATTCTGGAAGAAGAGTTCCCAGAAAGCACAATGATGGCAGATATGCTTCTGCCGCATGAGGATAGCAATAGGTTTCTTGAAGTCGTATTTCTCCAAGTCCGCGTGCTCTCCGCATCTGTCGCATGTGTATTCAAGCGTGTAGTCTCGCCCGTGCGTTTTCATCAATACAAGTCAGTGGTGGCCGGAGCCGAACAAACTCTGGAAGATGCAAGGGCGTGAAAAATTCACGCTTCAATTTGGGTAAGGGAATGCCCCTTAATTAGAACTGGATGGAATTGTAGATTCCGTTAATTTCGTCTTGTCTGAGTCCGAGATAAATCTTGGTCGTTTCCAGGCTCGCGTGTTTGAATATCTGATTGAGAAGAAGGAGGCTTTCAGCACTTTTGTTGTTCTTCTCATAAACATATCGGCCAAAGGTTTTGCGGAAACTATGGGTGGAGAAGTTGTCGCATTTGATGCGGTACTTCTTCTTGATGCGTTTGATTTCGCGGTTGATGTACTGGATGGTGAACGGCTCTCCGGTTCTCTTGGAAAGGAAGATGAGCTGGTCGGCTTTTGGTTCCCCGACTGTTTCATAGAGTTCATTCATCTTTTTCTGGACAGAGGGGCTGAAGGTAATCTTTCTGGTCTTGCCGGTCTTTATTTCAGTCACCGCATGGTCACGCCTGTCGATGATATCCTCCCAGCGAAGATGAAGTACATCGGAAGCTCGGCATCCGGTGCAGAATGCCAGGCGTGCGTATATCTCCATAGAATAATCTTTGTCTTTATGAAGCCTATCAAGAAGTCTCTCATACTCTTCGTATGGGATTGGATCTGCGGTGGTTAACTGATTTTTCTTTGCCATAATTTCTGTTTTTGGTTCACTTCCGAGTGCAAAGATACAAAAGTGAACTATATTTCCAAAACATATTTACAAAAATGTGTAAACAAAATAAAAATTATGGGGCGAACCTCTCGGCTGGCCCCATAATCACCACATAATTAATAACACTAAAACTAATAACCAAGGCTCAAATCAGAACGATTTGAATTCTTCCATATTAAGAATAGGGATTCCGAGGTCTTTAGCCTTAATAATTTTGTTGGAACTTGCATTTTTGTCTTTAACAACCAGATGAGTGGTGTTTTTGGAGACTCCACTTGCAATGGTTCCACCTTCGGCAACAATTTTGGCTTCCAGCTCGGAATCCCTAATGCCCGAAAAACAAACAGCCATTCCTTTATATTTGCCATTGGCATTGATCTCCTGTTTTACGGGAGCCAGAATGGTTAATCCGTTGTTGATGAGGAATCTGGTGAAGTGAGGCACATTGTTCCAGAATGTTTGGGCGGTCTTTCCCATAGTTTCCAGCACCAGGTCAGTAGGTTTCCAATCATAGATGGACTGATTCTGGTATATCGCTTCCAATGCTTCGGGACATAGCGTGTCAAGCATTTGTTGTGCTTTCACCTTGCCGATACCTGGGAATTGGTCACTCGCCTGTATTAAGGTAGGAAGGTCAAGACCATCCAGGATCTTACGGTTGTTTCCCAGAATGATGTTGGCTGTACCCTCTCCAAATCCTTCAATACCCATTAACTCGTCAAAAGTAATGTTGAGCATACTCTTCAGGTTGGTATATCCGGCATTGAACATTTTGACGATGGTTTCCTCGCCCATATTTTCTGCACCGGCTACCGTATAGAAGAATGCTAACTTAGCCAGTCGGATGCCATTGCATAAAGGGTTGGTACAATATAACTCAATATGTTTGTCATCCCATGAAGTCGGGGAGCCACAATCAGGACACACGCCCATATTATCCCACATCTCAAAGAATTCGGAGTCAGGGGCGGGTTTGAGTGTTTCCAGAATTTTTGGAATCACACCGCCGGAACGAGTAACGATAACTTTGGCTCCCTTAGCAATCTTCATATTGCTTATCCATCCAGCGTTATATCCGGTTGGGCTATCCATTTCACAATCGCCAGTATTGACTGTTTCAATTTCGACAACCGGCTTCAACGCACCAGCCTTGCTCACCTTCCATGATATACCCTTGACGGTTGTTTCGAAAGAGTCCACGAAGTCTGGATGCTTGTAGGCGATGGCGTAGTTGGGGTTCCCAGATGTCACCTTTCTTCCCAGTTTGCCCCATGCTCTCAGGTTGTCCACATAGATAACAAGGCCATCAATGTAATATTCCAGCCTCCATTTCTTGAAGAGGTCAAAAAAGAGTTCTACAGTGACATCTTCTACACGATACACGCAGAGTAGGTTCTTTTGGCCGAACACCTCGTTCATATCCGTCATCATATCGAAGAAGGTATTATATTCATCGAGTGTGTCCGGATCAGTGCCGTATCGGTAGAAGTCAACATACTTCAGGTCAACTGAAGGCTCATCCCTGTTCAGAAGTCCGGCGGCTGTGTTGCGTGGGGACTTATAGTTCTTACCGGTATCGGGATTGATACGCTGGGAGAAGTTGTCCGTCCAGCTTTTCACGCTGAAGACAAACTCCCCATAGGTATAGTTGAAGTAGTCACTATGATTCGCTCCGTTTGTCAGCAGATGGTCGGCACAGTCCTGGCCTTCATTTTCGGAGCCTCCACGAGACCAAGCCTTTCCAGTTTTCTCTTCGCATAACAAGGAGAGGCCATCAAACTTCGGCATGATGACAATGGAATCCTTGGGGCCAAGACCTACGCTGTCAACCCATTTTTTGAAATCTGGAAGGTCTTTAACCTTGTTGAGCGATTTCATGGGGAGAGGGAGCGTTGCTTTGCGCCTCGCCTTAACATCGACTGGCTCAGGCACTTTGAACCAGTCGTTGTCAGGATCGAGTTCGCGTAGCATCTCCACTTCGCGGTCATATACAGCGTCAGGGACTTCGGGATGTCCGCTTCTGTATTTAGCGTTGTGATGCTTGATGGTTTCAAGCAGTTCAGCTACTTTTTGCTCCATAACTGTTATTTCTTGCCGGTAGAACCAAAGCCACCCTCGCCCCTGTCAGTCTCCGAAAGGAAGAGTGCTGGAAGAAGTTCGGCCTGTACGACAGGGGCGAACACCATCTGTGCTATTCGGTCTCCAGGGTTGACGATAAAGTCTTCGTTACTAAGGTTGATAAGAATTACACCGACCATACCTCTATAATCCAATTTTGTTATCATAAAGCTTTTTATCTTTATTTCTTACACTTCTGATTCGTGTAAGTTCCGCGTACCTTTTCAACTTTCGTTGTCGGACACTCTTGGTGGAATTATATTCTGCTTCCAGGTTCATCCACTACGCTGTACGATGACTCACCTTTTTTAATTTGTGAGTTTATCTCGGGATTCGCATCACAGCCTTCCCCGATATTGCCCGATTTAATGACGCCAATTATATCCGTTTAGCGTCAATTGTACCAGGAGTATTTAGAACGGTGATACCTTTCTTAGCTGCTAATCCGCTACGAGGACGGATCTGTGCTTCGTAGCCTACAGGAATCTCCATTCTGATACCGGTGGGTACGATTTTCCTTTCCATTGGTTTAAGGGTGAACGCTGTTTGGATGTTGGCGCGAAGGTCGAGTCCGGCAGCGAATTTGGTTTCATACTTAGGAGCCTCAACTCCCTCGTCATACATTACTTTCACTTGAATCTGCTTCATCTTGTGTCTTTTTAGTAGGTGCAACATATTGTTTCTTTTTGTACTTCATGCCCTTGCGGGACATGTTCTTAGT
>DCIC01000129.1:16271-20416 GCA_002315825.1 Bacteroidales bacterium UBA1736
ACCTTGACATTAAAGGCAAGGGCAGCTGCATTTGTGGACTGGAAAACTGCAACGAGTCTTTTCAGCGAGTTGAATACGAGAATTCGGTTTGGATCTTTAATGAATTTGCCCATTGATCATCGCTTGTAAGGCTTCCGCACTCAGCCGCTGATGGGCTTTGCCCAACAAGTATGTATCAGATATGCAGAATCCATTACTGAACATTTCTTGCATACGCTCACACATATAGGCCAGGAAGTCTGGTTCAACAAAAGCGATGAAAAGGTAGATAAGGCTACCGTCAATTAGAAGGTGAGATTCCTTAGATAACAAGCAGACATTCTCTTCCTTGATTTCATACGAAGTCATCAAGGTTCGGATAGGAACCTCATACTGCTTGAAAAAGTCTTCAACTGTAGAAGACGGTTTGTGTTTTTGAAGATAATCTTGGGCATCAAAGACAGAGATGCCCTCACTTGTTGTCCCGAAGCACAAATCGGGAAACTCTGGGAAAGCGTGCTCTGAAGGGATAATCTGTGTTTGCTTCCCAGGGATAAGAAATGGCATTAAGCTACTTTGTTTACCTGGTCTTCATACACTTTGGTGGGCCAGAGGATTGCTTCTGCTTTGTCGAAACGGGTGTCGCGTACTACATAGTCGCGTGTTTCTCCTACCTTCTTCAGATATGACAGTACATAAGCTGTGGCATCGGCATTGGATTTTGCCGGAGTGAAGATGGTTTCAGTTGAGTGTTTTTCTTTAGCTGTCTTTTCATCGACCTCGGTGTAATACACCTTGACCTGATACATACCCACACCGGTGGTGTCAGATTCCTCAAAGTAACTGGTGATGAGTTCACGAATGAGTTCTGCATCTGTCTGGAGGATGTTGTTATACAGCAGCTCGGAAATTTTGGTTTTGATGATTTCGAAGTTAACACTTCCATAATGAGTGCGGTCATACTTCTCAATGAGAGCGTAAGCCACATTCTCAGCTTCAGAGTAATTTGGTGCATAGACCAGTTCCTCGGTTTTGACCTTCTGCAATTGACCGTCTTCTTTTTCGGCAGTCCATTCGGTCTTGATTCTGAAATAGTTAAATCCTTCCATAACTGAATAATATTAGGATGTGGCAAAGGTAAATAATAAATCGAAAGTATCAAAATGAAATTGTGTTAATGCGATATTATTTTAATAACTATATCTGATTTTCAATAAGTTACATTGATAAAATAATTTTCAATGGTTTTCAAGCGAAAATATTAAGGCTATTCGCACACCCTTAATTTGCAAACCGCAAAATCGGCTTTCAGCTATTCTTGATAAAACATTGCGCAATGACAGTAGAAACAAACGAGGAATTGAATCCGAAACTTTTGGAAGCCATTTTCCGAACCAGTAAGAAGACGATTCAAGAATATGTCCGCGAAATAGAGAGATATTGTAGGTATAAATCCATCCAAGGTCAGACAACCGTGGAAGGAACCGTGCTTGACGATAGAAGCAAACTGATTGACCTTTACGATGCATGCGTTCAACAGGACGCGCATCTGGCCGGTGTTCTTGAAACGCTTGAATCCCAGATTATCGGAGAACGCTATATGCTGGCCCGTCAGAATGAGAAGGGTAAATATATTAAGGATGTAGCCGAAACACGCAAAATCCAAGGAACCCAGTTCACAAAGATAATCAAGGGTATAGTGGAAGCTAAACTTTATGGCTACACTGCCTTGGAAATTTTGCCTACTCTGGATCCTCGTACCGGCAAGCTGGCTGAAGTTAATCAGATTGAAAGGCGCAATGTGCTTCCAGATCAGAAGCGCATCGTAAGGCGTTCCGGCATCTGGAGTCCAGGCTGGAGTTTCCTCGATCCCAAGTATGCAGACAACTATGTCCTCATCAAGTCCGATGATTTGGGCTTGTTCTCTTCAACCACCCCTTCGATTTTGGCGAAGAAGTTTACGGTAGCAAACTATGTGAACTTCTCCCACACATACGGCCAGCCTATTATTCACGGAAAAACTGAATCAGATAATATCGCAGACCGTAAGAGATTGGCCAACGATATTGCTGGTGCAGCTCAGAACAAAGTTATCGTGACCGGACTGAATGACGAGGTGGACATCAAGACCTTTACGATGTCTAACTCCGAGAAAATCTTCACCAGTCTGATTGAGATGGTGGACAAGGATGTTTCCAATCTTATTCTTGGTTCCGAGTCTATGGCTGGTGCCCAACAGTCTTATGTGGGTGCTACCAGAGCGCATCAGGATGTATTCCGCGATAGAGTTGAATCATATCGTGACTACATTGAGAATGTGATGAATGAAATGATTGTGCCTCGTCTTGTCAAGATGGGTTACATCAAAGATGGTTTGGAGTTCAAATATTCCAAGAGACTGGAGATGTCCAATCAGGATCAGATTGACCTTTACAAATTCCTCAGCGATAAATACGAGGTGGCTCCTGACGAAATCGAAAAGACTTTCGGTGTAGTTGTAGGTAAACAGCTCAATCTGGAGATGGGCGGTGGAAGCACTTCCGGTTCGGGTGGCTCTAACGCTATGTCCGATGAGGAATACTACAGACGGTATGGCCATCGCCGTGGGGAGAAAGCTGCAAATTTTTATCAGGAGAGGCGTTAACAGGCGAAAACGCACTCTCCAGGATACTTGCCCAAAAAGAGCCTACCATTGATGACGAGGAAAAGCACCAACAGTACCTCGCCATACTCGATATCTTTGAGCGTTTCCTCGATGGCCTTGATGGAAATGAGGAAGACTGGGAGATAATGGAGGAACTGATGGCTTTGAGGGCTGACTTTGCAATTCACCATGCAATCAAGGGTTTTGGAATGGATTGGGATGAGGCACTTGACCTGATTGCGACTGAAAGAGGTTCTTTGACAGCAGAAGAGCAAGCCAGAAGGGACATCATCGTTGTAGCCATTGATAATCTGGTAGATTTTGCCGTAGCGGAAGAGTATCAAATGGCTGAGGATGCAATTGAAGAAGAGAGGATGAATGAAGACCGGGAAGATGCCCGTGAGCAACAGATTCTTCTCTGTCAGAAATACAATGAGACCTGGGCGGCTACTGAGAATATGGATATCGAGTATGCTATGATGGTTGCCAATATGCTTGTGGTCATTCCAGCTGACACCTCACTGATGTATATGACACAGGGCGATGAACGAGTTCGTCCATGGCATTTACAGTACGAAGGTTTCACGGCTCCGAAGAGTAGGTTTCCGGTATGGCTGATTCCACCGATTGAACACCAGTGCCGCTGCTATTTGATTGAGGTGGATGATGCGGAGAACAAGCTGGCCGGAGTACAAGATAAAGTGGTGAAGGTTCCTGAAATGCCTGATTGGTTCAACAGGACTTTTAAGGAAAGTGTGGCAATGGGTGGTCGGATATTCTCTGATGAGCATCCCTACTTCCAGATTGCCGACAAGGATATTGATATGCTTCACGAAATAGCAAAACGAATAAAGGACAAATACCTCAATGCCGAAGAAGGGGATTAAAATAACTCCACAGATGTTTGCTGATCAATGGAAGCATGCATCTCACCGGTTCCAATTGAATGTGTGGAATTTTGAGGTGGAGCTGGCGAAAGAGGCGGTGGCTATTTTTAAGAAATCGTTTGATTTGGGGCGTTTCAATACCAATGGCTCGATTGCCTGGAAAGCGAGAAGAAAGAATTATGCTCATCCTATACTGAATGAGACGGGGACGCTGAAGAATTCAATCGAGTGGAAGTATTTGGGTGGAGATACTGCCGGGCCGAAAAAGGGTGTGAGGATTTTCACTAACCCCAACAAGTTTTGGACAGCCGCCCGACACAAAGGGTTCTGCTATGCCGCAGTCCATAATGCCAGAAGTGGAACCTATACATACGGAAAAACTGGAGTGAAGAGTATTC
The DNA here is from genome assembly GCA_002315825.1 of Bacteroidales bacterium UBA1736. Taxonomy (GTDB): domain Bacteria; phylum Bacteroidota; class Bacteroidia; order Bacteroidales; family UBA932; genus Cryptobacteroides. The sequence goes on from DCIC01000129.1 coordinate 20,180, forward strand.
AAAGGCAGTTTATTGGTCACTCCACTGAATTGAATAGAAAAATAAAAGAGTTAACACCTAAGATATTTATTGGTTTGCCGTAATGATTGTAAGCAAAAACTCACAAACTCCAACGCCTGAGGCAACACCCAGCACTTCTTCCAAGATTACCACTATGGAAGAGGCATACAAGGTAAATGCCTTGACTGAAGCGTATAAGGCTGTACGCAAAATTCTGGAAGGGATTAAGGTTGACGA
>DCIC01000060.1:0-2483 GCA_002315825.1 Bacteroidales bacterium UBA1736
CAGGGCACAGCATTGGTCGGCATTCTGGATGCATTTATGGATGAAAAGCCGGGCGTGGATTCCGAGTGGTTCAGGGGCTTCTGCTCCGAACTCGTTCCTCTTGCCAGATTCAAGGATTTCTGCTTTAGGAGCTGTGATATGCTGGACATCAAGTTCGCCATAGCCAATTATACAGAGAATGTTTGGGACAAAGATTTGAAATGGAGTATCACTGACGGCAAATATTGGGCAAAAGAAGGCTCAGTCAGCACTTCCATCTCCCAGGGAGAAGTTGAAGACTGCGGAGATATCAGCATATCCCTTGACGGGCTCAAAGAAGCCAGCGAATTGACCGTATCCCTATCGACAAGCAAATACAGCAATAGCTGGCACATCTGGGTCTATCCCGAGACAAGCAATGATATTGAATTTGTCAGTGCTCTGGATGATGCCGCCCTTCGCAATCTTGAAGATGGAGGAAAGATGCTTTTCTGCCCATCCGGAGAATGGTTGAAAAATACCATCGAAGGATTGTTCACACCGGACTATTGGAATTATTCAATGTTCAAGGGCATTTGCGAGGGAAACGCTAAGCCTATTTCCCCGGGGACTCTCTGTGTACTGACAGACGCGGATAATCCACTGTTCAAATCATTCCCTACCAGCGGTCATTCTGACTGGCAATGGTGGAGCATCTGCCGCAATTCCCGACCCGCAATTCTGAACAAGCTGAAAGATTACACCCCGCTTATTCAGGTTATTGACAATGTGGAGCGTTGCCATAAGCTCGGACTTCTATTTGAATTCAAAGTTGGAAAAGGCAGTCTTCTGGTAAGTATGTGTGATTTCGCAGCCATAAAAGGCAGCCCCGAAGGCGATGCTTTCATCCGCTCAGTTGCGGATTATTTCGATTCTGACAGTTTCAATCCCCAATATTCAATCAGCGCTGATGTTCTTGTCTCTCTATTCACCTCAAAGGCCGAAGAGAGCGATGCGGCAAGCGTGGACACGGCAGCTGACTACTCATTGTCTGCAGATAAATAATGATTATGATCAAAATTTTGATAACACTCCTTGCCAGCCTGCTGGCGGCACCTGTTTCCGACAAGGCTTCCATCCAATGGAGCGCAGAATCGGCTCAGCTCGAGGAGAATATATACGAAATCATTCTCAGCGGTGTGATAGAAAGTGGCTATTACACCCATCCGATGGAGGATGCAGCGGCAGGAGTGACATTGGAATTCAACCTTCCTGAAACTGCAACTCTGGATGGAGAACCTGTCGAGGAATATATACCATCGCTATATAAAGGTACCAAGGTTGTACAGAACAGCTACAAAATAAAGCAGAAAATCAAGGCCGTGGGGAAGGTCAGTATTTCAGGCACAGTAGGCTGGAGCTCCTGTACAGGGGACCAATGCCGTATGCCCGAGGACTGGGATTTCGAATTGACTCTCTCCCCTGCTTCCCAATCCTCATCAAGAGGAAATCTTTGGGCACTCATACTCGAGGCGATTCTCTGGGGCCTTGCTATGCTCCTCACCCCTTGCGTATTCCCTATGGTCCCGATGACGGTCTCTTTCTTCATAAAAGGGAGTCCAAGCAAGGCAAACGGCAAATTCAAGGCCGCTATGTATGGCCTTTTCATTGTTCTTCTCTATACAGTCCCGATATGTATTATTATCGGAGCGACACGTATCTTGGGAGGAGAAACGGTAACCGCAGATATTTTCAATTGGCTCGCAACGCATTGGCTGCCAAATATATTGTTCTTTGTCATCTTTATGGTCTTTGCCGCCTCATTCTTCGGGGCATTCGAATTGACACTCCCCTCCAAATGGGTGAACAGTTCTGACAGCAAATCCGACAAAGGCGGGCTCGGAGGCATTTTTTTCCTTGCATTGACCTTGGTCCTTGTATCATTTTCCTGCACCGGACCGATTGTCGGCACAGTGCTCATAAAGTCCACAAGCGGAGAATTCTGGGCCCCGATGGTGACGATGCTTGCATTCTCAATTGCTTTCGCATTGCCTTTCACCGTTCTGGCTTTCTTCCCTTCTTTATTGAAGAATCTGCCCAAGAGCGGAGGCTGGCTCAATAGTGTCAAGGTCGTATTGGGATTCATAGAGCTTGCCCTGGGATTGAAGTTCTTGAGTGTCGCAGATCAGACCTATCATTGGCATCTGCTTGACAGAGAGGTATATCTGGCAATCTGGATTGTGTGTTTCAGTCTGCTTGGCTTCTATCTTTTGGGAAAACTCCGTTTCGCACACGATGACAAGTTGGAATACATTTCTGTCAAGAGATTGATTCTTTCTATCGCAGTATTCTCATTTGTAGTCTATATGATTCCCGGGATGTGGGGTGCGCCTTTGAAGGCTTTGTCGGGCTATCTGCCGCCCCTTGAGACGCAGGATTTCATTATCGGGCAGTATTTCCCGTCGGCATCCGCTACCACCGGTTTTGTACACCCTGCAACCTCCCTTGGAGAGAGCGCTGCTTCC
>DCIC01000060.1:2704-3371 GCA_002315825.1 Bacteroidales bacterium UBA1736
GAGGGATATGACAATCTGGAAGATGCTCTTGCCGTGGCACGTTCCAGCAGCAAAAAAGTCTTTGTGGACATCACAGGATACGGATGTGTCAACTGCCGTGAGATGGAGGCAAGGGTATGGAGCGACCCCGAAGTACTGCGTCTGCTGAAAGAGAATTTCGTCATTGCGGCACTATACAATGATGACAAGACAAAGTTGCCGGAAAGCAAATGGTTCACGACCCCCGAAGGGAAAGTGTTGAAGGACGTTGGACGGGTCAATTCTTATATCGCACGCAGTAGGTTCGGTGTAAACGCACAGCCCAATTACGCTCTTCTGGACAGCGAGGGCAAGTTGTTGGTGCCGGTAAGAGGATATGATTTGAGTATAAGTGGATTTGTTGAATTTTTGAAAAGCGTGGAATAATTATGAAGGGAACATTCAGAGGGGCACTTTTTGATCTTGATGGAACTTTATTGAACTCAGAGCCATACTACACAGAGTTCTGGAACGAAATAGCGGCCAAGTTCAGGCCGGATATCACGGACCTTCCCGACAAATGCAGGGGGATTACTCCGGCCGTCAGCATTGCAAGGTTTTTCCCCAACGAGGAAGACAGGATTACGATTGCTCGCCTGCTCTCAGAAGGAGAGAAAAATATGACCATCAACCTGTTCCCCGGATCAAT
>DCIC01000078.1:0-135 GCA_002315825.1 Bacteroidales bacterium UBA1736
TTACCGAGGATCTTCAGTCGGCAGTCGATGCCGGCAGCGCCGCCGCGGATTCAGTTGCTGCAAAACAGAGTCAGCCTGCAAAATAATTTTGTGGATTAAAAAGAAAGATATATCTTTGCAGTCCCAAACACGGTG
>DCIC01000078.1:209-8667 GCA_002315825.1 Bacteroidales bacterium UBA1736
TGGGTTCGAGTCCCACCTGGCACCCTCAAAATCCCCTCGCTTCGAGGGGATTTTTTTGTATGCGGAGCTTTTTTGTATATCTTTGTAGTTTGTACTTTTAAGGTTTCAATAATGAAAACTATTCTCAAATTGATTCTGGCCTTTTTACCTCTGTTGTTTATGGGGTCTTGTGCCAAAGAATCTGCAGAACGCGAAGTGATCAGCTCCGCCCGCGATCTTACTGGAAAATCTGTAGTTGTGTTGTCCGGCAGTGTTCAGGACATATACGTTTCAAATAATCTCTCGGATTGCAATATACTGCGTGTTGACACCGAGGTTGACGCTCTCACAATGATACAGGGAGACAAGGCCTGCGGCACCATAACTTCGGATATAGTATGGGCTATGGTCCGTGATGGATTCGATGATCTTGTCAGTCTGGATGAGAAAATCAATCCTATGCCGATAGGAATGTGTTTCAAAAAATCAGACACACAGCTCCGAGAGCGTTTCAATGCTTTCTTGAATAAATATATTGAGGAAAATGATATCGACAGCCTGATCGAGGAATGGAAAAACCCCGACTGCGTCAGAGAAATGCCTGATCCTGATGATGTGCAGAATCCCGAAGGCAGCTATTCTTTTGCCGTATGCTGTATTTCTCCACCCTTTACTTTCATCAGGAACGGAGAGGTGTCCGGAGTCGAGGCTGAAATTCTTGCAAAATTCGCAATGAGCGAAAATATGCGCTGGACATTTATGGATGTGGTTTTTTCCGGTCTTATCAATTGCGTACAGTCCGGCAAAGCCGATATCGGTGCTTCAATTATGTGCATCACTCCTGAAAGGCAGCAAAGCGTCGATTTTTCTGATCCCTGGATCGAGGAGTCTTCAGTTCTTGTGATCAATAAAAAGTTTGCCCCGGCCGAGCTTCTGTCCGAAGAAGAAGCCACTGAGTCTGGAATGTTGGAGTCGATAGAAGACAGTCTTGAAAAAAGCCTTGTCAGGGAGAAAAGATATTTGCTTCTGCTGAAGGGTCTCGAAATTTCCGTACTGATTTCATTGCTTGCCGCCCTGTTTGGTACTATTCTCGGAGCAATACTGTGTTTTTGCTCCATGCATCGGAACAAGTTGGTTTCCGGCGGGGCAAACCTGTTCATAGCGTTTATGCGCTGCATGCCTCAGGTCGTTCTGCTGATGATTATGTTCTACATAGTGTTCGGCAGTTTGAATATCGACGGAAAATGGGTTGCGGTGATTGCGTTCTCGCTGTGTTTTGGCGCATATACCAGCGTCATCTTCCGTACATCCGTAGAAAGTATAGACAAAGGCCAGACAGAAGCAGCTCTGTCGATGGGCTTTGGCAAAGTCAGGGCATTTCTGACGATAATCCTTCCCCAGACAATCCAGCGTGCGCTTCCTGTGTATAAAGGTGAGTTTATCGGACTTGTCAAGGCAACTTCGGTCGTGGGCTACATTGCCGTATCCGACCTGACTAAGGCGGGCGATATCATCCGCAGCCGCACCTATGAGGCCTTCTTCCCTCTGATTCTGGTCACTGTACTGTATTTCCTCATTATCTGGGTGCTGACAATCGCTCTGAAGTACGTGGAAACAAAGACTCAACCCAAACGTAAAAAATTCTTCAAATGATACGAATAGAGCATCTCAAGAAAAAATTCCAGGACAACAATTTCGAGGTCCTCAAGGATGTTAATGCAGAAATCACTGACGGCGAGATAATCAGTATCATCGGCCCTTCCGGCACGGGAAAAAGCACCTTTCTGCGCTGTATCAACGGCTTGAACACTCCCACTTCCGGGCATATCTGGATTGACGGTGTTGATGTCACCGATCCTAAGACGGATATGCGTGCCGTGCGTAAAAAGGTGGGTATGGTGTTCCAGAATTTCAACCTTTTCGATCATTTGTCAGTCCTTGACAACGTGATGGTGGGTCCCATCAAACTTTTGGGAATGAGCCGTAAAGAGGCCGAGGAGCAGGGCCGCAGACTCCTCGCCCAGGTGGGAATGTCCTCCAAGGCCGAGGCCTTTCCCCGGGAGCTCAGCGGCGGACAGAAACAACGTGTCGCCATTGCCCGCTGTCTGTCGATGCAGCCCAAGATCATCCTTTTTGACGAGCCCACCTCCGCCCTCGACCCTACAATGGTCACAGAGGTTCTCAGCGTTATTCGCGGTGTAGCCAAACAAGGCATCACTATGCTTATCGTAACTCATGAGATGAAATTCGCCCGTGAGGTGTCCACCCGCATCTTCTATATGGACAAGGGAATAATATACGAAGACGGCACACCCGACCAGATCTTCGAGAATCCTCAGAATACTTTCACCAAAGTCTTCATCAGACGCATCAGGGCCTATGATTTCCAGATTGAGGATGGAAATTATGACTCAATAGCTCTATTTGCCGGACTGGAGAATTTCTGCGTGCGTTATGGTCTGAAAGATGACGTGATAGCAAAAATAGATACTCTGGCCAGAAACTCGCTTGACATCTGTTTCTCCAACAATCCTGCGTCGAAAGGTATAAGATTCAGAGTAACTTACTCCGAAGTCCACCATGAAGTCAAGGTGAAACTCAGGTCAACCACGGATCAGAGAACTTTCATCTGCCCCGACACTCCCAGTCCCGCTCTCGAGCAGATCAAACAAAATTGCGACAGGATAAACGAGCGTCTTGAAGACGAGTATCTCAAGCTGACTCTTACCTTCAGCACCAAATAACTTTATTTTTTGCTGAAATATCTCCCCGGGAAATTGGTCAGCAGCGAGAGTGTGCAGATGCTGCACATCAGCAGCATAACTATGATGTTGTACCAAAATGTCTCAAATTCCCAATTCCCGATGATTTTGGTACTGCTGTAGAATGGAGCACGCCCGTTATGAGTGACGGGAGAAAGATAAATGAAGCCTGCGGCCGGTACGATATATCCGTCTACGAGCTTGTACATTTCCTCGGCATCGGCATTCACCACATATTTCTCGAGTTGAAGATTGTAATTGTCTTTCTTCAACGCTATGATTTCATCCTTGCCGATTTGTGCTATCAGCTCTTCCATCCTTTTGTCGTTGAATGACGTGGCCCTTCGGCTTCGCTTTGAAAGAATTGACTTTGCCTCATCCAGCACCTTTGTCAGGTCCTCAAAGGAATAATCGCCGCTGTATGCATCCATACCTGTAGTCTCCAGCAGCAGTGGAAGCGATTTTTGTATAACGTCAAGATATTGGTCCGTGGGCTCTCCCTTCTGCTGTTTGTCCTTCATTGTTTCAAGCTGGGAACGGATCTCATACAGATATGCACTCTCGTAGTAGCGGGATTCATATTTTTCCTTGTCGGCGTCAAAGAAATGACACTCATAGTCATTGTCGGCCATATTTGTCACGGCAAGGGCTTCAAATGCCCAACGAGAGGGGATGCAATCACCGATTATGGGAACATTGGCTGTGTGGCTGTTGGGCGTAAGGTCGGAGAATTCCACCACAAGCCCGCACAGCAGAATCTGAGGTATCAGCAGAATGGGAATGGTGATGTATATTGCCACAACGCTGCTGAGCCACTGGGAGAGGATCAAACCTATCAGCGCAGCGAGAAGGGCGGTGATGAAAAGTATCAGCCACCAGTTCCAGAACAGACTGCTGATGCCCATTATTCCGTTGCCTACAATAATGAAAAGTAAAGTCTGGACAAGAGATACGCCTGCCATGAATATGATCTTGGACCATATATAACTCTTGTATGACAGCCCAAGGAACTTCTCTCGCTTCAGAAGGGCCTTGTCTTTGATAATTTCTTCGGCGCTGCCGCTCATCCCGAGGAAGGTGGCGACAATGATAGCCATGAAGAAATATGACACAAGATTCTGGTTGTCCATTATGGAATAGCCTTCAGCAGGGGCATAACGAGTCAGAATGGCGCAAATCAAGGCCAGCAGGGGGGCTTCCAGCAAGGTGATCAGAAGCCACTGCTTGTCAGTGAACTTGGCTTTGCAGTTGCGCAGCAGGAATATCCACATCTGTTTGAGAGCAGAAGGCCTGCGCTGATCTGTCTTGGGGAGTTTCTCAACTTTTTCCTTGTTCTTCGGAGCAGTCTTCAGATACATTTCGTGCCACTGTTGTGGCGTTTTTTTTCGCTTGTCAGTCAGCTGTCCGTTGTCATCAATTATTTTTTCATCGATAATGGCCAAAATAGTCTCAGAATCGATATTGCCGCAGGTGGGGCAGACACTGGTGCTGTAATCGCTGTATCCTGCGGCCTGCTTGAAATATTTAACTGCCTCGACGGGATTGCCGTCAAATACGGGATAGCCGCCGACATCGAACAGCCACAGGCGGTCGAACATCTTGAAAATCTCCGACGAAGGCTGATGGATGTTTGTGATTATCAGTCTGCCTTTGTATGCCTGCTCCCTCAAAAGGTTCATCACAGCTTTTGAATCGGAGGATGACAGACCCGAAGTGGGCTCGTCAAGGAAAAGGACATCCGGCTCGCGGATAAGTTCCAGGGCGATATTGAGTCTTTTGCGCTGACCTCCGGAAATGAACTTGTTTACGGGAGAACCTGCCTTCAGGTCTTTTGCCGCAATCAGACCGAGGTCGTGTAGCATAGACAGCACTTTCTGATTCAGGATTTCCTCCGACATACCCTGAAAACACAGCTTGGCAGTATAATAAAGATTCTGATATACAGTGAGATCTTCGATAAGAAGATCGTCTTGAGGTACGAAACCGATCAGCGCCTTTGCCTCGGGCTCGTCGATGCTGTGACCGTTGATTGTGATTTTTCCTTGCTGGGGGTGCAATGTGCCGTTAAGCAGGGACAGCAGCGTTGTTTTGCCTGTGCCGCTGCCTCCCATGATGGCGACAAGTTCCCCGCCATAAAGGTTGAATGTGAAATTGTGTATTCCTCCCGGCCCGTTATCGTATCTGAAATTAATCTCATTGCCACGGAGTTTCAACTGCGGTTTGTCTCTGTGGGCGGCCTTGAATGGAGTCATGCCGTTGTAGTAGTAAAGAGGCTGCTCTTCAGCACATTTCACCACGCCGCTACGGAGCCAGGCCATAAAAGAGCCGTTCAATATGGGGACATCGTTGTATTTGAGCTGGCTCTCCCCCTGATATGAGAAGATGAGGGTGTCATGCTCTTTGAGCAGCAGCAGGCGAATCGTCCCCTTCCCGTAAGGAAGGGTCCTGACGCCGCTGCTCTCACCCTCAGGCGATACGAAGGCAAGCAGGTCGTTGAAAACATCACCGCTGATTTCGAAGATATCAGCAACTGCCTTGTATTCAGCAGGATCGGTCTGGGTGTTTGCGGAGCTTATTTCCATGAACCGAAGGACAAAAAGGATTCTGTCCTTGAAAGTCATCTGACTTTTTATCCTTGATGCGATTTCGTTGCACTCCTTGATGCGGTCCACATTGTCCGCAGACTTGTAGGCAGCGGATTTGTCCTTGTAATATTCAAGGGCTTCCTGTATTTTATTCTCTCCGAAATGATAAGTCACGTATTCTTCGAGGATACGTCCGGATTCTTCATTTGCCTGTGCAAAGTCATACATCGCGAACAGGTCCAGAAGGCTTGAAAGAAAAATGTCATTCATGGCTTTTAGAAGATAAAATATATCTTTTCCAAATGGACAAATATATGCAATATTTCCGAAAAATGATATATTTGCGCTACTATGAAGCAAGCACCAGTAATAATACGCCATTCCACCATAGATGACCTGCAGGTTCTTATGCAGCTCTATCGTGAGTCCAGGGAGATAATGCTCTCGTGCGGAGACGTGAACCAGTGGAAAGAAGGATATCCTTCGGAAGAGATTGTCCGCAAGGATATCGAGAGTGGAAACGGGTATTGTGTCGAAGAAGGCGGAAAAATTATTGGTGCCTTTGCCTTTATCACCGGTGATGATCCGACATACAAAGTGATCGAGGGAGCGTGGACGGATGACAGCCAGCCGTATGGCACCATTCATCGCCTTGGAAGTTTCAAGTCATCAAAGGGTGTTGCTGCAGCTTGTTTTGACTGGTGCTGGAACCAAATTCATAATCTTCGTATTGATACTCACGAGGATAATGTGATAATGCGTCACTGTATTGAGAAGGGGGGCTTTTGCTTTTGCGGCATAATTCATCTTCTCAACGGTGATCCCAGACTGGCCTATCAGAAGGTATTATAGGAAACTGCTGCTCATTATGGCTCAATTTACCGTACGTATTTCAATGCTTGCCGAGCCTATTTCCGATGAAACCGTCATAACGGCTGTACCCTTTCTACCTTTTATGGAACGAACGACTCCAAGAGCCTTGCCGCTGAAAAGAGCTTTGTCTTGTCCTTTAAGGGAAAGCGTATCACAGGCATTTCCATTATCAACTCCGAACAGCTCCCCATCTCCGCTCACATCAAAGTGAAGCATCAGGCTTGCATCCGGCACCACAACTCCTTCGGCATCAAGGGCTTCGACGGTGATATATGAAAGGTCGTAGCCATCGGCAGTGATGATGTCCCTGTCGGCGGAAAGCTTCAGCGAAGAGGGTTCTCCACTGCTTTGCCTCCTGTCACGTGCAACTTCCTTTCCATCCTTGTACGAGACAGCCTCCAGTGTTCCGCTCTCATAGGCTATGCCCAGCCATTGGGCGTGCAGGCGTTGAGAATCCTTTTGACTTTTACCGAGGGACTTGCCATTTACAAACAACTCGACTTCATCAGCGTTGTTGTAATACGCCCAGACATCCACAGTGTCTCCGGGGTTCCAGTTCCAATGGGGAAGCAGGTGAAGCACAGTCTTGTCTGTCCATTCGCTCTGATACATCCAATACGTATCTTTTGGAAATCCGGCAAGATCCACAACACCGAAATAAGAACTTCTCGCAGGCCAGGGGAAAGGAGTCGGTTCGCCCAGATAGTCAAAGCCTGTCCATAGGTAAGTGCCGGCAATGAAATCGTGGTCCCTGACGGCTGTCCAGGCCTGCTCTGCGGTAGCTCCCCAAGGAACGCGGGACATATCAAAAGCAGTAAGTTGATTATCCTCAGGATAAGGGGTGTTTGCCGCCTCAGGATATTGGTCAACATATTTGTGAGGGAGTACTTCAAGAGTGGTGGAGGGGAAGTGATAGATTCCACGGCTATTGGTGGAAGATGCTGTTTCAGAGCCAATTAGCGGCTGATTGGGGAACCACTCCCGGATGAGTTCATATTTGTTTGCATTGTAATTGATGCCCAGCACATCAAGAGCACCGCTGCAAAGAACATTGTTGGACAGTTTTGCGTGATTGCATCCTGATGTAATGGCTCTGGTGCTGTCCAGATCTCTGACAATCTTGGCAAGGTGTCTTGTCAGCAGAACATTGGGATTACTCTCCATAGGATCATTGACCTTGTTGGGGTCAGAGAAATTAAGAAGGAAATTGGCCTCTTCGGGAGAAAGGTTTTCAAGAGATTGATCTTGCGCGTCGTTCTGTTCGGGGACTTCGTTGCCAATGCTCCACATCACTATCGAAGGATGATTTCTGTCTCGCTTGATAAAGTCCGAGAGATCCCTCGTATGCCACTGCTCAAAGAAACGGGCATAATCATAGCGGGTTTTTCGTCTTTTCCATATGTCAAATGCCTCATCCATAACTACAAATCCCATCTGGTCACAAAGTTTCAGCAATTCAGGTGCGGGAGGGTTGTGGGAGGTCCTGATGGAATTGACACCCATATCCTTTAGAATTTGAAGTTCCCTTTCCAGTGCACGCAGGTGTACTGCGCTTCCAATACATCCCATATCATGGTGAAGGCACACACCCTTGAGTTTGACAGACTTCCCGTTAAGGAAGAAACCCTTCTGAGCGTCAAAACAAAAAGATCTTATTCCGAAGATTTGGGAATATTTGTCTATGACCTTCTTTCCATCTTTGATGTAAACATTCAAAGTGTACAAGTTAGGAGAAACTATATCCCATAACTTTGGGTTTTCTATCTCCAATACATTTCCCTGACCGGAAGAAACAAGTCTGCCGCTGTCATCCAGAATTTCGAAGAAAAGAGTCTGCCCCTGCTGTATGTTTTCAGTCTCGACTTCAACGCAAACCGAAGCCTTTTCTTTGCTTATTTGTGGAGTTGTGACAAAAACGCCATTGTATGCAACGTGGGATTTGTTTGTGGTGACAAGACGGACATTCCTGTAGATACCGCATCCGGCATACCAGCGGGAATTAGGTTGTTCGGCGTTGTCGCATCGTACTGCAATAAGATTGTCCTGGCCCGGTGGATTCAGCTCATCGGTGATGTCATAAGAGAAAGAGCTGTATCCGTATGGCCTTGTGCCGATTTTCTTGCCATTGACAAAGACCGTACTGTTCATAAAAATACCATCAAATTCTATGGAACACAATCTGGACTTCCCAGCTTCTTCGGGAGTTGTGAAATGCTTCCTGTACCAGCCGATCCCTCCGGGAAGGGCTCCACCTGTGGG
>DCIC01000130.1 GCA_002315825.1 Bacteroidales bacterium UBA1736
GAATTCGAGGCCCAAGATGGAGAAAATCAACATTTTGCGACATTATCTCCAGAATACTCAGCCCAGGATGGAGAAATCCTCTGATTTGCGGCAATTTCTCCATAATTCAGGGTCTGGTATGGAGAAATCCTCTGATTTTCAGCATTTTCTCCAGAACCCGTGGCCCTGGATGGAGAAATGGTTACTGGGTTGTCAATTGGCAGACTGGGTGCCAAGATACTGGAGCAGGCTGGAGAGGCTGGTCTCTTTTTGCACGATTTTGCCGTCGGCCCCGATGAGATAAAGGGCGGGCATCTGACGGAAAATATACTTCCCCTCACTGAAGAACGATGTATCGGACAAAAGCAACGACTGGCAGAAAGCCGGAAAAAGACTCGGCAGCCCCATCCAATCAGCTTCCTCCGAACTGATATCAATGCAAGCAAAATCGAGCACACCATTTGCAAAATAATACGCCAGCTCCGAACTGGAGCCAATCTGCCCGATTAATTCCCTACAATGTTCACACTCAGCATCATAGAAGAACAGGGCTAGATATTTCCCTTCCCGGACCAGTTCACTGGCATATTGAAACTTCCCTCTGCGGTCAATAAATGAAAAATCCGTCATCGCCCCTCCTGGAGCATTCAGCTCAATCTGTGCCAACAGATACTCCCGAGCATCTCCTCCCACTCTCCTGACAAACTCCCCATACAATGCATCATTGCGCATAGGAGATTCTGGATCATAAAGATACTTCTCTATGTGCTCCATAAGCAATGGAGCATCCTTAATCCGTCTGCATGCCCTCTTGATGGCTTTCTTTCGCATATTTTCCGGGGTCAATCCTATAATATTCAGAAAATCAACGACTGATTGCTCGAGTGAAACAGCATCATATTCATAAGCTGTATCCAATCTGTCCCAGAAATGGATAGCCAGATATCCGATCTGCTTCTCGGGTGTGTCGTACCGACTCGGAATGACATTTCGCTGTGCCCCTGACAAATTGGAACACAGAAGAATAAGAACCAGAATCAGATACCGGAAACGTATCATAACTATTCAGCAAGATTCTTTTCAAGAGCAAGATCCTTAGGAAATGAAACCTCCTGAACCTTTGCTCCATCCCTCTGACGGATATATGTATCAAAACAGCGCTCATTCTCTTTGAGGACAATCACTCTGCCGCCATTGGGAAGATGATTGTACACATTGCTGCAACCGGAGAAACGTCCATATGCGAGACAAATGTCATAATATTTCAACACATAATCATTGTCGTGGTCGTGACCTGTAAAAATACCAAGGATATCGCCGCACTCCTTCATATGGGTAAACATACCGCTGTTGAGTTTCGGCTCTCCGCCTGCTTCCATCCTTGTACCCATCACTGGAATTGAAGGATTTGCAAAAGCCTGAGCATATTCGGGAAGAGGTATATGGAAGAATGCTAAAGAAGTGACAGGCTTGCCCCCATTGCTCAGAGTAAATGTCTTGCTGGTATTACAATACCACTCAATCTGTTCCGAACTGAACCATCCGTAACCTTTCACCCCTTCAACCTTGGAATAAGCGTTTGAATCAAGACAGTAAAGCACTGCAGCGGTTTTGCTTCCATCACTGGATGCAACAGAAATGGCATAATCGGGAGATGGGCTGTCGCCTCTTTCCGGATTAATATTATTGGCTGTCTTGCGGATAATATCATACAATTCTGCACGTGAGAGTCCCTGCTCGTCATCGTGATTCCCGAAAGTAGTTGCAAAAGGGATATTGTGGCTGGAAATGGCCGCCATCACATCCTGTATGCTCTCGAGGCCAGGTCTTCCAAAGATCATATCACCTGTAATGATAATCAAATCAGGATGTTCTGCGTTGATGACATTGTGAATATTCTCTATCGCGGCAATTGATTTGGGATTGCCGTGGATATAGTGGATATCTGTAAGGTGTAGAATCTTGAATTCTCCGTTTTCATCAAACTTGAGCTTGGGCTGTGCCGCGGAGCAAATGGAGGCCGCAGCAAGAATCATCATTGACAGTATAAGTTTTCTCATCATTGTTAATTAATTTGTTGATTAATACAAAGCTACAATATTGTCAAGTTAATTCAAAATCGCTATTTTGCGGCAGTATGAAACGAATAGCCACATTATTGCTTATCCCACTGCTGTTTATGTCCTGCAATCACGGGAAACGGACAGAAATCGACTCGGTTCAGAATGATACAATTTACCCTCTTGGCTTTCTGACAGACACTCTGGACATTGAGGAACACCAAGTTGAGAGGGGGCAGACCTTCGGTGTTCTCCTGACGAAACTTGGTATGGATCCGCGTGAAGCATATAATCTATGCCAGGTATGTGATTCTGTATTTGATCCCCGGAAAATTGTAGCCGGCAAGTCATATCAGGCCTATTATACAATAGATTCACTTGACAGACAGTTGCATTATATTGTGTATCAGAATGATCGGATACATCAGACTATCTTCCAATGTTTTGATTCATTGGCAGTTTGGACCGTCACCAAGCCTGTAGATTATGAGATCCATACCGCCGATGTCATTATCAATAGCTCCTTGTGGAATGATATGCTCTCGGCAGGCGCATCTCCCGATCTGATCCTGAAATTGTCCGACATCTATGCCTGGACCGT
>DCIC01000027.1:0-7427 GCA_002315825.1 Bacteroidales bacterium UBA1736
ATACAACTATTCTGTATCCACACTGGCCGTCTCGGATTTTGAGGAATGTATGGAACTGTATCACCGTTGGTATGACATACACCGTCTTCAATCCGCTTCCGAGCCTTCAACCCTTCGTTTTCTCGAACACGAGTCAAATGCGGTCAAGTACATTTTGGGACATTATGACGAGCTGGAGCAGCAAGGTCTGGTCGTAAGGGTGGAAGGGAAGGTAGTCGGCTTCACATACGGAGTAGCCTTGTCCGATGAGGTGTTTGATGTCCAGCTCGAGAAGGCCGACGAAGAATATGCAGGAGCATATGCATTCATCAATCAGCAAATGGCTTCCAGCCTGCCCGAGCACTTCATATACCTCAACAGGGAGGAGGATATGGGCATCGAAGGGCTCAGAAAGGCCAAACTGCAATACCGTCCCGAGTCTCTGGTGCCGAAATACTGGTTTGAAAGGATGAGTGCGCGGATGTGCCGGGAGAGAGATGTGCGGCTGTCAGCTTACCCTGAGGAGTCGCTTGAGGATATTGAACAACACCTATTCGAATGTTATCAAAATTACTGAGCAAAACCGATTGCGCGCTGTGCAAATACTGCTGCGAGTTCGACAAGGATGACGCCTGGGAGTTCCCTCTGTTTAACGAAACGGAGGTAAAGGAGTTACGCTTTCTTTTTCCCGATGTGGGGTTTGAATCTCTGGAGAATGGTTATTATTCCGTAATTCTAAGCAGTGAGCCGCTTATGGTATGCCCGTTCCTGTCAAGGGAGAAAGGATGTCTTCTTCCCGAAGAGTTGAAGCCCTTCGACTGTAAGATATGGCCTCTGAGGGTGATGAGAAAAGAAAAAACAGCAGTGCTCGTACTTGAACCCTACTGTAAAATAATCAACCGCTATTCCATAGAAGAACTGCGGCAATTTGCAATCGAGAGCGGCATCACCGAGCGAGCAAAAGAATATGCTCTCAATGAGTCTCCCAAGCTAAAAGAATACCGCGAGGAATTTGAGATTGTTATTCGGCTGACGTCGCAGTGAAAACAGCATTATTGTCATCTATGGCAATAAGCTCAAACTCAGGAGTTTCGTGATTGTTTTCCATTTTTACAAATTTCAAAATTTCAAAGGCAAAGTTACTGAAAAATATCGATTTTGTATGACACGAGACGATAAAATACAAGAAAAAGAATTATTTATTATTCTACGCTCCGGACTTTGGGGAAAAGCGGATGGGGAGTTGTCCAGCAATCCTGATTGGCACTACATCTACGAGTATGCAGGCAAGCAGCAGATCCAGGGACTGATAACCGAAGGGATATCGGTAATGGGGGTGTTTGTCGGGATACCGGAGCAGATATTCAGCAATCTAATCGCCGAGAGATCATTCATTATCAAAAGGAACATACAAGTCAACCGGGTTCAGTCCCGACTTTGCTCTTCGCTGGATGCCTCCGGAATACCATATGCCATTTTGAAAGGGCAGGCGGTGGCAAGGTCTTATGCCAATCCTCAGATCCGCCGAAGCGGAGATATCGACATTCTGCTCAGGGAAGAGGATTTCGAAAGGACAAATTCACTCCTGTCCGAATATACTCAGGAAACCGAATACCATCACGAATCCGACCTTCACCACGCCCTCCACATTGAAGATGTATGGGTTGAAACTCACGCGATGGCGAAAGCATACTTCACCCGAAGGCTGGACAGAGTAATGGAAGAGGAGAGGAGAAGGATGTTTTCGGAATCGGAGCTGGACTGTTATTTTCAGGATAGCCAAAAAATAAGCATTCCAAACAGGGAATATACTGCGCTGTTTCTGCTCGGACATATTCTGCGACATCTTACGACCGAAAGTATCAGTATGAAACAGCTGTGCGATTTCGCAATATATCTGGATGCTCAGCACGGAAGCTTAGACCGGAGCAGACTTGTCAAAATGATAGATGATGCCGGGATACGGAAGACTTGGCTAATGTTTTCAGTATTTGCTGTGGAGTGGCTCGGACTGAACCCGGACAAGGCTCCGCTATACGAAACGGGCCACTCAAAGTATGGACTGATCGTCTGGAACACAAAGAAAAAGGTGGATAGTCTGAGAGCGGAAGCGAAAAAAAGAAAAATCGAGAATTTCTGGCTCCACTACCTGATTTCATTTGTAGAATTCACACAAAGGAACAATCTTCTGTGGCGTATTTCCAAACGGGCATTTTTTGAAAGAATCTGGAGAGAGTTCTCCCCCCTTCCCTCCGCTTTTTTCAAAAAGCTTTTCAGGATTGGCGGAGACAAGTTTCACCGCAAGCGTTTCAAGCAGTAGTCATTCGAAGATGTTCGCCGAGGTCATCTTCTCAATAACGGAGTCCACCTCCTGTTTGGCTTGCCCGGCATCGATGGAATATGACTCGGCATAGAGCGAATATATCTCATCCGGCTCTTTCCCCTGCTCTATCCATTTCCAGATTTTGACAGATGGCTCATTCATCTTGATCATCCCGGGAAAAGTTTTTTCGAGCTCTCCCGTAGCGATAGCCATAGTTTTGCCCATCACCGGACACAATATAAAACCTTTTCGTATTTTCATAACTCTCTATCAACAAAGACTGATTGTGGTGCGCCGGCCGCGGCGTCAGATTGAGAAGACTACGCCTACTGCGACATTGTTGCCGTTGACTGTTGCCTCCCAGCCCGAGGCTCTGGAGGAGCCGTATGTAACCGAGCCCCAGCCGAAAGCGCCGGCACGGCACTCAAGCCAGGCATTGCCGCCGAGATTGATTGAAATACCCGGCTGCAGATAAAATCCATACGAGAAATAATCATTCGCGAACTTGAACGGAGAGTGGACATAGGCAAGGATTCTGACTGGGCTCGTCGGTTTGAGAATATTCATTCTTGCATAAGGGTCCACTCCGAATTGGTTGTATTCGCTCCGATACGACAGTCTTCCGCCCAGAGTAAAATAATTGGTAAAATGATACCCCACCTCAGGAGCCACATATACAGTCAATTGGTTTTGAGAGCCTGTCCCGAAGCCAATACCACCTCCCAGGTACCACTGAGCCTGAGATTTGGCGCTGAAGCAAGCGAGCAATGCAATAATTAAGATTATCTTTTTCATTCTGATTCTATTTCATATCATCCAAAGATAACCATAAAAATATTATTGTCACCCTGAAATGACTATATTTGCCCATATGACATTCGCCCAGAAAGTATATGATGCGGTTGGACGCATACCCAAAGGACGTGTCGCCACCTATGGGCAAATTGCCGAAATCATCGGCTGCCCCGGAGGGTCCAGGGCGGTAGGCAATGCTTTGCACGTCAATCCTTATGCTCCGATAGTGCCGTGCCATCGAGTTGTGGCCTCGGACGGCTCACTCGGAGCCAATTTCGGAGCCGGAGGGCCGAGCGGACAGTATTCCCGCCTGAAGCCCGAAGGTGTCATTTTCCTCCCGGCCGCCCCCGGACAGGAATTTGGAAAGGTTGACAGAAAGAAATGCGGAATTGTAATCGAGAGACATCCATTGGAGCCGTTTCTGCCCGAAAACAGCCGGATACTGTTCCTTGGCAGCTTTCCGCCGCCGAAAGAAAGATGGTCTATGGAGTTTTTTTACCCAAACTGGATCAATGACTTCTGGCGCATCCAAGGACTGATTCATTTCGCAGATGCTCATAAGTTTGAGGCTGGAGGGAAGTGTTTCGACGAAGACAGGATAATTGAATTCTGCAAGAAACAGGGACTTGCTTTCTTTGATACGGCAGTCAAGGTTTGTCGCTGGAAGGGCAACGCGAGTGATGAATTTCTCGAAATCCTGGAACCTTCCAATATCACAGAGATGCTTTCCCAAATGCCGCAATGCAGCACCGTGGTCACTACCGGCGGCAAATCCAGCGAAGAATTCGCATCAATACTGAATCTGTCCGATGTTCCCTCGAAGAGCTCCGGTGCCCGGCAGCCCGGGACCGTCCTCCCCATTCCACCCGTCGGTTCATTTGCCGACATCAGCATCGCCGGACGCCCCGTCCGCTGGTGGCGTATGCCGTCCAGCTCCAGAGCATTCCCAATGTCTCTTCAGAAAAAGGCCGAATACTATTCGGCTTTGTTTTGAGGAGCGTAGAAGTTGTTTTCCCAACATTCCATCTAGCATGATATCGGCATTTTTCGGTATTCTCATTTAATCTTTCTAACTTCGTAGTTGTTCTTCTCGGCATATTTGAGGCGGAAGATTTGTGCAGTATGAAAAAGAAAGATTTGGTGTGGGAGATTGCATCGGGAGAGCAAATCTCAGTAACAGTTCAGTTCGAAAGTTACAATGTCAACGGGACGTTGGCGGTATTGTTGTGTGGTGGTGACGATTTCGAAGAAGTAATCACCACCAATCTGCCGGAATCAATCCTACTCCCAGAAATGGTTCAGTTTGTTGATATCAACAACTTCCCTAAAATCGGAGAATGGTTGAAAAAGAATGGAGTGGCTACTCCGGTCGGAATCTTTGTTCAGAGTGGCTTTTGCCAATATCCTGCGTATTCTTTCAAGAAGTAAACGGAAAATATCATTGTTATTTTGTAAGTTTGTACTTGTTGTAAAAGCAAGTACCTATGAGCGAATTGTCCGACCTCCGCACAATCATTGCGGAATTTTCACGTGATCGTGATTGGGAGCAGTTTCATGACGGAAAGAATCTCGCCATTGCTCTCTCAATCGAGGCGTCAGAACTTCTGGAAGCCTTCCTATGGAAAGAGGCCGGGGAGGTAAAGATTGAAAAGATAAAAGAGGAACTTGCAGACATCTTCAACTATGCAATTCTGATTGCTGACAAGTATGACCTTGACATCAGACAGATTGTCTTGGATAAGCTTGCACGCAATGCAGAAAAATACCCTATTGACAAAGCGAAAGGCACAGCAAAGAAATATAACGAACTGTAGGTATGGCATTCACCCATCAACAGACGAATCGGAGTATCTCCAGATTCACCATCAACACATCAAACATCAACCAATTCTATCAAGCCGTCCAGAACGCAAGATTAGGAGAAAATTGGCCAGTGGTGTATCTATTGCATAATGACCATTTTAACGTAGGGGCTAGCATTAACCAGAAACTGCTATATATCGGAGAAACCACCAGCGCTTTCAGGAGAATGATGGAGCATTTCTCTGTGTCAAACACAAATTATCCTGAAAGAGCTAAACTGGATGTCGCCCATATCATCTTCGACCAGACATTCAACAAATCGGCCATCCTTGATATTGAGCAGGAACTTATCCATATGTTCTCTGCTGACAGTTCAAAATATGAACTTCAAAACAGAAATGACGGTCAATCCAGCCAACATCAATATTATGAACGCGACCAGTACATCACCAGTCTGCGCGACATATGGGAAGATCTTCGTAAGAGTCCAATTAATATGGCCGTCGATTCATTCGACGAAGTACGCAACAGCAACCTTTTCAAGTACTCTCCATATACGGCATTAACGCCTCAACAGAAAAAAGTTTGTGAACAAATTGTTAACTCATTGATTGACGCCATTTGCAATGGCAAAGATTTCAATGCGGTAATAAGTGGAGTGGCAGGTACAGGTAAAACAGTCGTGCTGATAAAGGTGCTTTCTGAATTGATGCACATAGCAAACAGCCCTGTCGCCACTCCACTTCCAGCCTCCTCATCTCCAGTCAGTCCGAGCAGCCCTCCAAAGTTCAACGATGATGAGGAAAATTTCGGCCAAGCACTAACCAGGCAAATCAAGGCATCCCGTCTTAAAGCCGCCAAGCCTAATGGATTAAAGATAGCCTATGTAGTCCCCCTTTCTGAGCTCTTGCAACCATTCAAGAATGTTATCAAGGCCGTTTATGGAGATGATTCAATTGTCAAATGCGCTACCGAAGTGGCAAACACACCGGGACAATATGATATTATATTTGTTGACGAGGCCCACAGACTTGGAACCATCAATAAATTCGGAGCGAACAAAAATCCTTATAAACTCGCCTGCTTGAACGCAATGGGTGTGGCATATACCCCGGGTATGATAAATCCGCCGACCGAACTTGATTGGATTCACAAGAAAAGCAATTGTTGTGTATATGTCTATGACGAAGGGCAGAAAGTAAGGAGTCATAAGTCTATCGAGCATAGGGACTTTGACAGAATAGTATTAAATCAATCTTTCACAACTCAATACGTTTTGACAACCCAAATGCGTTGCAAAGCTGGTGACAAATATGTCAGATTTCTTGATGATTTATTCAATAGCAAAATTAACGGAAGCACACCTCTTCCTCCTTGGAAAGGATATGATTTCAGAGTATACGATGATGTTGGAAAGATGGTTACCGACATAAACGCCTATAATAATCCAGGCAATTGTGGTCTAAGCAGAGTCGTAGCCGGATATGGGTGGAAATGGGTTACGATGGGTAAAAACAGAACCGAGCTTAAAACTCTGTCAAAATCCGGTTGGGATATTCACATCGATGGTTATGATTACTTTTGGAATGTACAAAACGGCAATTTTATATTTAAAGCAGACAGTGAAGAAATTGGATGTATCCATACTGTCCAAGGATTTGACCTAAATTATGTCGGCATTATCTTTGGGCCTGAGATTAAATATGATCCAAATAATGGCTTTTCAATTGACGAAACTCATATTTTTGATTCAGGAGTAAAGACTAGAGACAAGGCTCAACTGTTGAAATTCACGTTAAGGGCATACAAAGTAATGATGGAACGTGGTATCAGAGGATGTTATGTATATGCCTGTGACCCGGGACTTCAAAAGTATCTCAAATGTAACGTTCCATCACCTGCTGCTGCACAGAATAACCTCGAGATGACTGTAAACAGAGGCATTATCAAACTCACAGGGCTTGACATCTCATCTAACGGAACTGGCATTTCAGGAGGCAAAGTTGAGCTGAATAAAGTCGAAGTTGATGCCATTGTGTCGGGTCACGGAGGCATCGGTTCTATCAAAACCATTACCATTGACGGTAAACCATACGACGTTACCGGGTCCCAAATCTCCAAAGATGGCGATTACTACGTCTTTTCGATAACATGAAATTTTTATTTCTTCTAATGTCGAAGAACACAATGTACTAATTGATATTTAGGAATCTGAGTGAGTTTGTTTTATTATTGCCACAAGTTTTACCAAGATGAAAAAGATTGTAATCCTATCCGGCGCCGGTGTGAGTGCCGAGAGCGGCATATCGACATTCCGGGACAGCGGCGGTCTTTGGGAGCAGTATGACGTCATGGACGTAGCCTCGATTGAAGGCTGGCGCAGGAACCAGACTCTGGTGCTGGATTTCTATAACCAGAGACGTGCCCAACTTGAGAATGTCAAACCCAATGCAGCACACCTTGACATCGCAGCGTTGGAGAAGGATTATGATGTCACGGTAGTAACCCAGAACGTCGACAACCTCCA
>DCIC01000027.1:7515-11366 GCA_002315825.1 Bacteroidales bacterium UBA1736
AAGGACGGATATGATGAGTCCAGAGTGAAGGACGTCGGTTTCTCTGCAGTCAATCCAGGAGACATCGACGAGCGCGGGGTCCAGTTCCGTCCGCACATCGTGTTCTTCGGAGAGGCTGTTCCCAAAATGGATGAGGCCCTTAGGGTTCTTTCTGATGCCGACTTCATGATTATAGTGGGGACATCATTGGTGGTCCAGCCAGCCGCAAGTCTGTGGCATTACACTCCCAAGGACTGCCTTGTCTATGTAATCGATCCCAAGGACACGCCTATCGACGGCGAGGAAGGAGTAGTCCACATCAAGGAGAACGCTACTACGGGTGTTGCCAGGGCAATTGAAATGATAAAGAATTACAAATAGCCAAATATTCCGTATGCTGCATCACGGACATAGCCTTTTCACAGAATAGCCATCAGTATTAATTGTTATATCTGGGCAATCTTCACCAGCTCCAGATCGAACTCAAGGGTTGACCACGCAGGGATGTCGTCCATCTTCACGGAACCGTAGGCATACTTCGCCGGAATCCATATTCTGTACTTGTCTCCTTCGTACATTCTCACGAGAGCAATCTGCCAACCCATAATAAGGTCACGCAGCTTGAAAAGAGCCGGCAAGTTTTCCCCTTCTGTGGAATCGAACTGTGTCCCGTCAATTAGGCGACCGGTGTAATGGACATATATCAGGCTCCCCGGCTTCGGATGGACCTTCCCACGACCTTCCTCAAGCTTCTGAAGCAGCACACCGTTGTCAAGTGCTATGATTCCTTCTTCCTTCGCCTTCTCGAGAAGGAAGTTCTCGTTGTCAATCTTATACTGATTGATGCGTGGATGCTTGTTTCTACCCATACTATTTGAGTTTTGTGTCTAGCCAGTACCCGGCAAAAGCAAATGCTAAACAAAGGATAACAGTTCCAAGAATGTAGATGACCTCATGATGCGAAGTTACTCAAAATCATTCAATGGAAAAACAATTTTTTATGAAGCCCGAATGACAATTTGTCAGTTTATTATACTGATTGTCAGTGATTTACTGACAATTTGGCACTATTTGGCCATTTTGGTTCGCTGGTCTGTAATTTGAGTATTCGCTTATCGAGCCCGCAATGGAATGGCGGGTAAAACTGATAAAAAAACTTAAAATTATAGGAGGACAAAATTATGTTACCTGCAAATTATTCAAGACACAATCAGAACTGGCTTCCTAGCCTTTTCAATGAATTCTTCGACGACAACTTCGGTTTCACACCCTCAAAGCAGTTTGCTTCACCAGCAGTAAACGTACTCGAAAACGAGAAGGACTACCAGATTGAGCTTGCCGCCCCCGGTATGGCAAAGGGAGACTTCAACATCCGTCTGGAGAACAACAACGAGCTCTCAATCAGACTTGAGAAGAAGAACGAAGAAAAGAAGGAGAAGAAAAACTATCTCCGCCGCGAGTTCTCTTACGCTTCTTACCAGCAGAGCTTTATAATCCCTGAGGAAGTCGAGATCGAGAAGATCTCAGCCGCAATGAACGACGGCATACTTACCATCACCCTTCCCAAGAAAGAGGAAATCTTGAAGACCCCCGCCACAAGGCAGATTGAGATTCAGTAAGCTATTCTGAAAGGAATGTTTCAAAGCGCAGTGACCGCAAGGCCAAAATTTGGTCCAAGCTTCCGAAATGCAAAGATATGGCAAAACTGAATAGAATTTTATGTTTACTTTTGTCTATTATTTTGACAATGAATCACTATGAGAAAGTTAGCAATCCTTTTCCTCCCATTCCTTATTCTATCCTGCTCTGAACCTCAAAGATATGTCCACAAAGCCGTAAGAGTTATGGACAAAAACGGGCTGTATGCAGAGGGTGCGCAGTGGGATTCGGCAAAGAGAGTCGCACTTCAATCCAATCCCCAGACAATGGATGATGCTTATTCTGTCGTTCGCAAAGCATTGAAGGTGGCAGGAGGGAAGCATTCCTTTCTAGTTCCGGCAAGCAGCGTTGCAGAAGACAAAGAGCGTGAGTGGGAAATGCCTTCGGTATCTATTCTTGACAACAATATCGCATCGGTAAAGTTGCCGCCCTTTCACGGCAACAGAGAAGAAGGAATAAAGTATGCCTCTTCTGTAATCGATGGCATTCCTGATGACATTTCCGGCATAATCATAGACTTGAGGGGCAATGTCGGCGGGAATATGTACCCGATGATTGCAGCTGTTCACAGGTTTATCCCTGACGGAGACGATATGCTTCGTTTCAAGACTCGGAAACGGACTTCCGGAATTCCACGCTCGTATGTTCTGAGAGTTGAAAGCGTCACAGAAAAATCATATCTGGATTGCCCTGTTGCAATATTGACGGACAGTCTTACTGCCAGCTCCGGGGAAGCCACTCTTTTGTGTTTCCGCGGACTAAAGAATGTGATGACTTTCGGATGTCCTACAGCGGGATATGCATCAAGTAACTGCCCATACTCAATGCCTGACGGTTCTTCTCTTGTACTTACGACCGGTTGCGATGTTGCCCGAACGGGAGAGGTGTTTTGCGATGATCCAATCGCCCCAAATGTGCCAACCATCAACCCTGAAACGGATGCAATGGACTGGTTATTGAATCTCTAAAAGAGCGGTGGGTTATTTCCATCGCTCTTTCTGTGTAATCAATCACTTCTGTTATTTCAAGGAAAGAAGGTGATAGTATTAGAAATTCTCTTTATGAAGCTCAAAATAAGCCTTGGGGTGAGCGCAGACAGGGCAGATTTCGGGAGCTTTGGTGCCTACCACAACGTGTCCGCAGTTGCGGCATTCCCATACCTTGACCTCTGATTTCTCGAATACCTTGGCGGTTTCAACGTTCTTCAGAAGGGCGCGGTAACGCTCTTCGTGGCGCTTCTCAATAGCAGCAACGCCGCGGAAACGTGCCGCGAGCTCGGGGAATCCTTCCTCCTCGGCGGTCTTGGCGAAGCCCTCGTACATATCTGTCCACTCGTAGTTTTCGCCATCGGCAGCAGCACCAAGATTCTGAGCGGTGTCTCCGATTCCGTTAAGCTCCTTGAACCAGAGTTTTGCGTGCTCTTTCTCATTGTCTGCTGTCTCAAGGAAGAGAGCTGCGATCTGCTCGTATCCTTCCTTCTTGGCCTTGGATGCGAAATAAGTGTATTTGTTGCGAGCCTGTGACTCACCAGCGAAAGCTGCTTCCAGATTTTTCTCGGTCTGGGTACCGGCGTACTTGTTTGTCATAATGTTATCTGTTTTTTCGTTGTTTGGTATCAATCTTAATAATTTCTTTGCCGCTTCAATCGGGAAATCAACTGAAGGGGGATTTGCTATTAGGTCCTCAAGCATCAGGTGAGCATTGTTGCTCTGGGGCAGCATATATCCGCTTTCGCGGATAATGTCTTCATTGACAAGACGCTCGGATTTCTCGATGGCCTTCATCAAGCGCATAAGCCCACTCTCGCTACTCTGTGCGGCAATGCTCCTCGCTGCCGACTCGGTCTCGGACTTCATTTCGGACATCTTACCCAAGGCATCGGTAGTTGAAGAGCTCTTTGGCTGCTGCACGGGATAATCCACGGGTACGAGGCTTATAGCTCCCGAAGGACAGCCGGCAACACAATCTCCGCATCCCGTGCATTTATTCACATCGATAATGCTGTTCTCGGTGTCGGTAGCTCCCGTTGGACATACATAAAGACAAAGGCAATCCTTTGTACATAGGCGCAGGTTGCGCACTGCAATTTTCTTCTTGCTCATAGTATTACCTCCCGTCTATCTTTTCAAATTTCCACGAAGGGACTTTGCATACCGGGCAGAGTTCCGGAGCTTTCTCCCCCACATATACGAATCCGCACACAGTGCAAATCC
>DCIC01000027.1:11392-12411 GCA_002315825.1 Bacteroidales bacterium UBA1736
TTGGCTAGCATCGGTTCGCCCTCCTTGAGATAACGGTTCACAAGGGATGAGAGCATCCTTGTAACCTTTTCTCCCCATACGCATACCCTCTGGGCACCACGGTCACCGGCTTCCTTAGCCACCGCCTGCATCTGAGGATAGTAGTCAATCTCTCTTTTGAGTCTCTCGGCAACAGACTGCACCTTCGCGTCATCTACGGTCGGAGTAATGGCCTTGAAATAATCCGCTAACTGAGCAAACAGCGCAGACTCCTGAGTCTTGTACTGCTTCTCACAACCTCTGGCCAGGTTGGAACAGAGGGCTGACAATTGCCCGACTGAGAGTTTCTGCATTTCTGAATGTTCCTGAGGCACCGATGCCTCTCCTGCAGTCTCGAGCACCTGAGACGCACTCTCTTCTTTCTGCGGAACGAAGTCTGACTTCGCAGCACCGCAAAGCGGACATTTCCAGTCATCGGGCAACTGGGAGAAAGGGACTTTCTGCCGCTCGTCATCGTAGATGTATCCGCAAATTGAACATACGTGTTTCATAGCATTATCTTTGACTTGTGGTAGCAAATTTGACCTATATACTTCAATTTATCAAATAGATTTTATCTATATTTGTATTCATTATTTAGATAAGTATGACCCTACAACAGATGGAATATGTGGTGGCGCTTGACGAGCACAGGCATTTCGTCAGAGCTGCCGAAGCTTGCGGCGTGTCCCAGTCCACCTTGAGCACGCTTCTAAAGAAACTCGAAGAAGAGCTGGATACGGTAATATTCGACCGTAACGCCCACCCCCTGAAGCCGACGGATGCCGGAGAGAAAATTATCTCCCAGGCCCGCGTCGTATTGTACAACACAAGGCAGCTGCGGGAGATGACTCTTTCCGAACGTCAACTCAGCAGTGGAAAGATAAGGATCGCTGTCATTCCAACCGTTTCGCCTTATATTGTCCCAAAACTATTCAAGCGTCTTCGTGAGGACAGTCCCCTCATCATCCCACGAATTTTCGAGATGCAGACATCGGAAA
>DCIC01000027.1:12477-14258 GCA_002315825.1 Bacteroidales bacterium UBA1736
TCCAAAAAGATAACCTGCTTGAAGTTCCCCTCTATTATGAGAAGCTGGTCGCTTATGTTTCGCCCGATGAGGAGCTTGCGGCGCAAAATGAGATTCCCAGTCATAATCTTCCATCCAAGCATCTGTGGGTACTCAAAGACGGCAATTGCCTGCGAAATCAGGTGTTCAACCTCTGCGGCCGCGTATCCAGCTATAACGCAGTGTTCGAAGCCGGCACCATAGACACTCTGGTAAACATAGTAGATGAGAACGGCGGTTACACGGTCATACCTGAACTGCATAAAGCTTTGCTCTGCGAGGACAAGCGACGCAACATCCGTCCATTGGTTAACCCAGAACCTGTCAGGGAGATATCGCTTGTCATCCGCAACGACTTTGTCCGGGAGAAGATGCTCAACGAAATAGCCTCTGCCGTCAAAAAGATAATTCCGGAGCATATGATAGACGCCAGTCTCAAGAAATTCGCGATAAAACTCTAGAAGTATGACACAAGTTTGGATAAGCGCGGCGGGCTTGAGCTTTGCCACAATCATTGGAGCATTGTTGGGGTTCATCATCAAGGCATTGCCGCACAAATGGAATGACGCAGTGCTGGGATTCTGCGCAGGCATAATGCTGGCAGCGTCAACCATCGGACTCATTATCCCTGCTGCAGATACCGCAGGCCTTGGAAAATGGTGGCTCATCCTCATCGGCGTCGGGATAGGTGTACTCTTCCTCAATGTCCTTGACCTCGTCACCCCGCACCTTCACAAGATAACCGGGCTGGATGCCGAGGAGCACAGGAACAACGCTTCTATCAATCACGTCCTTCTGTTCGTGATGGCCATAGCCCTGCACAAGTTGCCTGAAGGCATTGCAGCCGGAGTGGGCTTCAATGCCGCAGAGACCTCTGATGCATGGGCCGTCACGCTCGGCATTGCACTTCAGAATATTCCGGAAGGAATGGTTGTCATTGCGCCGCTGCTGATTGCGGGCTTAAGCAGATGGAGAACACTTTTCATCTCGCTGGGGATAGCCCTGCTGGAAGTTGTAGGAGTATGGCTCGGATATGGTATCGGAGCAATATCGGCAGTCCTTCTTCCTGTGATGCTTGCAATGGCTGGAGGAGCAATGTTATATGTGGTCAGTGACGAGATGATTCCCGAGACTCACGCACATGGTTACCAGAAAATGGCGACCTACGCACTCATACTAGGATTCCTCTCACTTGTTTTTCTTGAAATGGCATTCTGATAGAACCGATTCTCAACGCTCACAACAAGGCAGAGCACCAACCAGCTCATACCTGCGAGCACATCCTGAGCCAGACCTTTATCTGAATGTCGTTTGGCTATATCTTTCTGTCTTGTTTGGCAATATCTTTCTGCCTCCCAAAAAGTTAGAAGTTGTTTTGAAATGGTTGCCGAAATTTGTTATAAGAAGATTTTTCTTGGATTGTGGTTCCGGAATGAAGGAGCGTAGCCGTAGCTACGTGACTGAATGACGGAATCAGAAGACTGAAAAAGATTCATAACAAACGAGAGCAATTATTTCAAAACAGCTTCTTGATCTCCTCATAATAGTTTTGTGGCGATTGCTTCCGGAAATTGGGGCTTTTCCCGAAAGCAATGTATTTTTACTCCCCTTGCTTCCGGGAATAGGGGCTTTTTCCGGAAGCAACACCACCGAAATACGGCCCCACCGGAACTAAGCAAAATGATTTTGAGACCTTTCTACCCATTTCAACAATAGTCTAACTTCCACTCCCCTCTCCAGAAGATCCGCAATAACGGAGAGGA
>DCIC01000027.1:14433-17724 GCA_002315825.1 Bacteroidales bacterium UBA1736
CCGCAGGTTTTTGTTATTTTTGCGGTTGGCTACTGATAAATATAGTTACGCAAAAGACAGATTCACACTACCATGAAAAGATTATTATTGACAACACTTTGTATTCTTGCATCCTTCTGTTGCATTTATTCACAAGATATCATTAACGGTCATTACAAGAAAGCCCTTGTAATCGGCGCTCATCCCGATGATCCGGAGACAATGGCCGGCGGAACCATTTTGAAACTCAAAGAACAGGGATGCGATGTTGTAGTTGTGTATCTGACACGTGGAGAGGCTGGAATTCGAGGGAAATCCCACGAAGAGGCCGCAACCATCAGAACTGAAGAAGGCAAAAAAGCCTGCGAGTATATGGGCGTACGTCTTGAGTTCCTGTCACAGATTGACGGAGCCACAGTAGTGACCCCTGAAGCTTATAAGGAAATGGAGAATCTGTTGAAAAAAGAGAATCCGGACCTTATTATCACGCATTGGCCGATCGACGGGCATCGAGACCACAGGAACTGCGCCATTCTCGTCTTTGACGCCTGGAACAGTTGCGACCGCGCCTCAGATCTCTATTATGCCGAAGTAATGACAGGTCATCAGAGTTTGAACTTTGCGCCGAACTCATATGTTGACATAACTTCAGTCAAAGAGCAGAAAACGACAGCATACCTTATGCACGAAAGCCAGAAGCTTGTAGGAGAAGTGACGTATTATCACGACACAATGGAGGCTATGCGCGGAATCGAGTTTGACTGCAAATATGCAGAAAGCTTCATCCGCCAGACAAACAACAAACAATGATAATCGACGGCAGAGCATCCCGTCACTAACCTGACGTTGATTCTATTTCTGCCGTCTGTTTCACATCTGCCACCACTCTGACCTGAACCATTTGATCGTGGGGCCGAAGCGCTGTATTTTGCAGGTGTACCTCATACCATTGAGCAGGGATGAAAAAATGATTTTATTAATATGACAGGTATTCCTCTGATTATCACTTTTATAGGAGCAACAACACTTATGATTGTCGCCATCTCGAAATGGAAGATTCATCCTTTCATTTCGATAATTGGTGCCTCTCTGCTGCTTGCCATTGTTGTAGGACTCCCAGTGGAAACAATTCCGGAAACTATCGGGAAGGGATTCGCCAGCATCTTCTCAAGCATCGCTCTGGTGATTATCTTCGGCATGCTCATCGGCCTGATTTTGGAAAAGACTGGGGCTGCAATCAGACTTGCCGATGATGTTCTCAAGTTTGTGGGACCTAAACACCCGCAACTTGCAATTATGATAATCGGCTGGATTATTTCCATTCCCGTGTTCTGCGACAGCGGTTTTGTGATTGTGAATCCCATCAGGAAGAGTCTGGCGCGGAAAACACACGTTTCCCCAGTTTCAATGGCGGTGGCACTTTCTGCCGGGCTGTTTGCCTCACACGTTTTCATTCCTCCAACACCTGGACCGATTGCTGCTGCTGGAATGGTAGGTCTGGAAAATAATCTTTTGCTGGTAATCGGCATCGGGACATTGATATCCATCCCGGCATTGACTTCCGCATACTATTTTTCAAAATATATTGGAAAGCGCGTAAAATCCTCTGAAGAGATAAATGAATCCTGCGCGGAAGAATATGAAAAGGTCATATCTTCGTTCGGCAAACTTCCTGGTTCTTTCCTGTCATTATTGCCAATTGTAGTACCTATCCTTCTGATGGGCCTTGGATCCATTACAGCTATTATTCCGATGTCCGCTGGTCTTGAAACTGCATTTTGTTTTCTCGGCAAGCCAGTTATCGCGCTTATCGCCGGATTTCTATTTGCAATTATTCTTCTGATTAGAAGCGGCAGGCTGGCTCTTTTGTATGATATCACTCAAGAGACTTTGAAGACTGCCGGTCCTATTGTATTTATCACAGCTGCTGGAAGTGTGCTTGGAACGGTAATAGCAGAAGCGGGTTTCGTACAATATATTCAGCAAAATGCCGCAGTTTTCTCATCAGTCGGACTGTTCTTCCCGTTCCTTATTGCCGCAATTCTTAAATCAGCCCAAGGGTCATCAACAGTAGCAATTACCACAACAGCAGGGATTATTGGTATGTACAACGATGCCGGATCGATGATGACGGCCTTAGGAATGACAACTCCTGTCAGTGCGGCACTGGTTGTTGTCGCCATTGGAGCCGGAGCGATGACAGTCTCGCACGCAAATGACAGTTATTTTTGGGTCGTCACAAACTTTTCCGGACTGACGCCTCAAGACGGCTACAAAACTCAGACTATGATGAGTCTGGTGATGGGCGTCAGCTCAGTTATTGCAGTATTTATCCTGGGCCTCGTTCTATAGGATTTCCGCTGCCACTTTGTGAAGTCTTTACGTTCTTCCTCCTGAATATTTGCGCTGCGATGCTGCCCGAGAAATTGTGCCAAACAGAGAATATCGCGCCGGGGACTGTGGTCATAGGGAACATTGCAAAGTGTGTCACTGCCAAAGATGTGGCAAGGCCGGAATTCTGCATGCCAACCTCAATGCTTATGGCGGTGCAGCGGTCCGGACGGAGTCTAAGCGCCTTACCCACTATGTAACCGAGAGCAAGGCCCATAATGTTATGCAAGATAACCGCAACAGCCACCAACAGACTGCAAGAAAGGATATTCAATGCATTATGAGAAACAACTATTCCGATGATTGTCGCAACGGCAAGTGTAGAGAATGTTGGCAGCGCCTTTACAACCTTCTGCGTAACCCCTTGAAAATAGTGACTGACGGCGAAACCAAGAATAATCGGAACGATCACAACTTGTACGATTGACAGGAACATCCCAATAATATCTACTTCCACGCTCCTTCCGGCCAGCAGAAGCACAAGTGCCGGAGTAATAACAGGGGCTAACAGAGTAGAGACAGCAGTGAGCGCAACGCTCAAAGCAAGGTCTCCCTTTGCCAGATAGCAAATTACATTACTGGCAGTGCCGCCGGGACAGCATCCGACCAAAATCACTCCTAATGCCAGTTCCTGCGGAAGATTCAGCACTTTACAGAGCATCCAGGCTAGCCCAGGCATAGTAATAAACTGTGCAAGTTCGCCAATGACAATCTCCTTAGGATGCGTGAATATCGGTTTGAAGTCAGACGGCTTTAGCGTCAGACCCATACCGAACATAACAACCCCAAGCAAAGGAGTAATAGCGGCTGTGCTGATCCACAAGAACGAAGCCGGAACAAAAAGGCTTACGACCGCCACTGCCGCCACAATCAGTGTGATATTAGATGATAATTTCAACGAGGTTTTCATTTTTTCCGATG
>DCIC01000016.1:0-40671 GCA_002315825.1 Bacteroidales bacterium UBA1736
CTCTTGAGCGCCACTGTGGTTGCCCCTACCGGTATTGATGCTGACGCCTATGCGACATATTGTATGGTCATCGGCCTTGATGAGGCTAAAGCATTCATACTCAGCCGTGAGGATCTTGAAGCATATCTCATATATGATGTGGACGGGGAAATGTATGAGTGGAGTTCTCCCGGATTCAATCTTCTTAAAGAGAACTGATAGCCTTCAGTAGAAAAATCAGGATTTCTGCTGAATAGTCGCAGGCGTTTATCAGTGGCCCGCTATTTACACCGATACTCGATAGAAAAATTGTAAGGACTGACAGTGCCATCACAATGGAGGTAATCGGCAGAGCAATCAGGTTGGTGATAAGGAAGTATTTGGGAAAACTTCTGAAATAATACCAACAGAGCGGCCCCGTGAATATCTGGCAAGATACAGTCACGCACATATTGTCCCAAATCCTTTTGAGCGCTCCCTTTCTTTGGCCTTCCGGGTAGAAACTTTGCAGGGGTTTTGCAAATAATGTAATCCCAAGCAGTGCCGCATATGACAATTGGAATCCCACCGTTTTGAAAATTGAAGGATTGAGACTGCATTGGAGGATCAATGCGGACAGTAATGTCGAAAGAGGATTTGATTTCCTTTCCGGGAACATTATGCCACTTTCTCTTATAATGATGAAAAGCATCGCTCTGACGATGGAAGCTCCTCCACCAGTCATTAATGTGTAGAATATACTGAAACTGCAGATGAGAAAGTATCTGAAGTATCTGACAATTTGATAGTTGCCGAAAATCGCGCTGGCCTTTCTGATTATCAGGTAAATGAATCCCAGATGCAAGCCGGAAAGCGCCAGGACGTGAGATGCTCCGCTGTCTCTGAAATATGATTTCGTGGCCGAGGAAAGGCAAGTCTTATCCCCTGTCAGCAGGGCCTTTATCAAACCCGAGGTGTTTTCTCCTTGAAACGGAATAGAATCGATGGACATACATAGACGAATGAAAGCCTTGTGTGCCAATCCACATAGGAAGTCTCGTATCAGGCAGTTGTATATCAGAGATATGGTTATCCCTGTCAAGAATACTCCCAATAGCGAAACATATTTTTCACGTCCCTTCATAGTCATCAGCACAGATGGAAAAATACGGATAATTTCTTATATTTGCAGGATATAAACGTTTATTATTTAATAATTTGAAATAATGATAATTCTTGTCATCAATTGCGGCAGTTCGTCCATCAAGTATCAGGTGCTTGATATGAAGAACGATGATGATTACAGCCTTCTTGCCAAGGGAATAGTTGAAAAAATAGGTCTTGCTGACGGAAGTATAGCTCATACCCGTACAGGATATCCGAAAGTGATCAAAAAACAGTTCATTGAGGATCATAAAGTGGGTATGGAACTTGTCCTCAATGAGTTGGTGGATTCTGAAAATGGTGTGCTCAAGTCATTTGAGGATATCAAGGCCGTAGGTCACAGAATAGTGCAAGGCGCGGATTTTTTCTCCGAAAGTGCTCTTGTGAATGAGGATGTGATTGCCAAGATTGATTATTGCAGCGATTTCGCACCTCTTCATAATCCGGCTAATATTCTCGGAATCCGCGCTATGCAAAAGGTTCTTCCGTCTGTACCTCAGGTGGCCGTGTTTGACACAGCATTCCATCAGACGATGCCCGATTATAACTATATGTATCCACTCCCATCCAGTTATTACAAGAAATACAGGGTGCGTAAATATGGAGCACACGGTACCAGCCATCAATATGTTGCCGGAAAAGCAGCCGGAATCGCCGGAGTGGATATCAACAATTCGAAGATTATCACCTGCCATCTGGGTAATGGAAGTTCTGTGACTGCCGTTCTCAACGGAAAATGTTATGACACCTCGATGGGATTCACTCCTCTTGCAGGTATGATTATGGGTACTCGTTGCGGAAGCATCGATCCCAACATTGTTACATACATTATGAAGAAAGAGCATCTTTCCGAGGACGAGATGACTGCAGTGATGAACAGAAAGAGCGGTTTCCTCGGACTGACTGAGGTGTCCTCTGATGTACGCGAGCTTTGCGAAGCCGTTGAGAAAGGTGACCAGAGGGCAAAACTCGGACTCAAAGTGCTTGTTCAGGATGTTACCAAACTTATCGGTTCTTATGCCGCTGAGATGAATGGTGTGGATCTAATTGCATTCACTGCCGGTATCGCTGAAAACAATCCCTGGCTCTTGGAACAAGTCTGTGCAAACTTGACCTTCCTCGGTCTGAAGTTTGACACTAAGACAAATAATGAGAAGGGTATTGACAAGGTGGTGACTATGCCCGACTCTAAGGTAAAAGTTGCAATCGTTTCTACAAACGAGGAACTCGTGATTGCACGTGATACTATGCATCTTGTTTTTGGTAAATAATAAATGACAATATTATGATTACTACATTTTCAGAATTGTTTGCCGATCTTAAGGCAAAGGGTGTATGCAAGAGACTTGTAGGCGCCTGGGCAGTTGATGAACACTCTATCGAGGCAATCAGCGCTGCTGTTGATATGGGATTTATCAGCGCCACTCTTGTAGGTGACGAAGCGATGATCAAAGATGTTTGCGCAAAGAACAATATTGATCCCGCCAAATTTGAGATTGTACACAATCCGGTTGAGGTCAAGGCTGTAGCTCAAGCTGTTCAGATCGTTCACGATGGACAGGGAGACGTACTTATGAAGGGACTCTGCTCTACGGACAAATTCCTTCGTGCCGTCCTCAATAAGGAGACCGGTCTTCTCCCTGCAAAGGGACTTCTGAGCCACGTTGGTATCATCGAAAATCCTAACTATCCCAAGCTCATCTTTATGAGTGATATGGCAGTCGTTCCTCTTCCTGATTTCCGCCAGAAAGTCAAAATTTCCGGATTCCTTCTCGGTGTCGCAAGGAGTTTCGGAATAGATAAGCCGAAGATTGCGTTTGTGGCTGCATCAGAGCAGATGCTTGACTCAATGCCCGCTTGCATCGAGGGTGCAATGCTCTCAAAGATGGCTGATCGCGGACAGCTTGGAAGCTGCATAGGTGACGGTCCTCTTGCCCTTGATGTTGCTCTTGATCTCGAATCAGTTCAGATTAAAAAACTTAAGAGTGAGGTTGCCGGCGATGCTGATTGTCTCCTCTTCCCTAACATTGAGTCTGCGAATGTATTCTGGAAGACAAATTCCAAGCTGGCAAGTAATGTCAAGCAGGCAGGTATGCTCGTAGGTACAACAGCGCCGTGTATCCTCGCAAGCAGGGCTGACAGTGTGGACACCAAACTCAACTCTATCGCTGAGGCTGTGATGTTTGTAAATAAATAGGGGACACCCTATTCAAATAGATTCTGTTCGGGGAGTCCGTCTGCATAATATGCGCGGCACTCCTCGAACAGTTTTCCCATATATGAGGATTGTCTTGCGCCTCTGAGCGTACTCGTATTTGCAATCATTATCCAGAATTCACCTCCGGGATAGTGCTTGATTATTGCGTTTGTCCCTGCAAATGACCCGGTTCTGGTCCATTCGCCTTCATAGGTGACGTCATTCCATCCCAAACCGTATTCGTTTTTTTCTGTCTCTTTTGTCATTTCAAGGAAACTGTCCATTGAAATGATATCCTGAACTATCCCACCTCCGTCAATAGAAGAGACGAAACGGGCGAGTTCGGGTACTGATGCTGCCCAGGCGCCGGCTCCTGACAGAGTGGGGATATCATTCTCGCCATAACATCGGACGGCTTTTCTGCCACTGTTGTCAAACATATCGGCCGGGTCCTCGACAGCTTGGACCCAATAGTGAGTCTCGTTCTGGAGTCTGTCCTCAATGAAATTGCCGGCGATGTGAATATTATAACATCCTGCAGGGATGAGGACGTTCTTCTCCATCCAATCAGCATATTTCTCTCCGGTCTTTGCTTCAATAATCATTGAGAGAAGAAGAAACCCGAGATTGGAATAATGAGCCTCGGCTCCTGGTCTGACAGGAAGCCTGCCTTTGAGGGCTGTGCTGACGAGGATTTCCTGATCCGGGACTTCGGTCCAGCCGTACTTTATCATCTGTTCTCTGGTTGAGAATAGAGGGTCCCCTCCCCGGGTCGTGAATCCCGCTTCGTGCTTGAGAAGATCCTTGACTGTGATTTTGCAATAATTGGGGTCGGAAACTTCAAATCTGTACAGAATACCGTGCGGCCCCAGGACGGTGTCATTCAAGGATAGCCTTCCACGATCCACGAGGACCATTATTCCCGCAGCGGTTATGAGTTTGGAAACAGATGCAAGACGGAACAGTACGTTTGCTTGCATCGGAGTATCTTCATCACTCTCACCGTATCCTTTGGCGTACAGCAGAGAATCGTTACGGACAATGGCAAGAGCAGCTCCGTGAATCTTGTTCTTGCTCAAATAGGATGTGACGGCAGAATCCAGACTGAATGTGTCCCCAATCTCGGAACTTCGGTTGGTGATTATTTCATTCAGATCCTTTGGTATCGAGACCGACAGATCGGTGTCGTCGTATATGGCTTTTGTGCTGATGCAAGGCAACAGCAATATGATTGTCAGTATGATAGTCAGAAGGATAATCCAGTGTTTCCTCATTTGATATAACCTCTCCTTTTCCCAAACTCAATTATCAAATCCGCCGTTCCATCAATTCCGAGAACAGACGTATCAAGACACAAATCGTAATTGGAAGCAAGCCCCCAATTCCCAAAGGTAAAGAAATTGTAGTAAGATTCCCGCTCTTTATCCACCTTTTTTATGATTTCAACAGCCTCTTCTTCGGTTACAGACCTTCTTCTTGCAATGAAGAACTTCCTCAATTCCAACGGGCAACTCAGGAAAACATCCAGACAATCCATATCTCTAAGGACATAATCAGATGCTCTGCCTACAAATATCGCGGACTGCTTTTCGGCAATTTCTCGGATGACCTCACTTTGGATGTTGAAGATGGTCTCGTCGTTGATGAAACTGTCGCTGAAAAGGCTGAAGAAGCGTTTTTTCTCCTCTCTCCTTTCGAAAAGATCAGCTCTTATGCCACTTTTTCTGGCAGCTTCATTGATGATTTCGTAGTTGAATACGCTTATTCCCAGTTTGGCACTCAATGCTTCGGCAACTCTTCTTCCGCCACTTCCATACTGACGTCCGATATTGATAATCACTTTGTCTTCCATAATTATAGATAGCTGCCCAAGATAGCGGGATCATCCCCATCCTTGAGTTTGTTGAACTTTCTGAATAGATACATTATCATTATAAAAGAAATGACCGATGACACAAAGTCCGCAATGGGGAAACTGATCCATACCCCTTTCTCTGCCATAAACTGGGGTAGAATGAACAGAAGGGGAACTAGAAACAGAAGCTGGCGGCTCAAGGACAGGAAAATGGATTTCTTGACCATTCCCAAGCATTGGAAAAACACAGTGGTGGTCATTCCGAATCCGACTAGCCCGAATGAGGCATTCATTATTTTAATACCTCTGGTCGCTATTGATTTCAGTTCTTCATCGGATGTGAACAGACCGATGGCCGCTTCCGGGAATAGTTCGGATATCAAAAAACAGACAGTGGTGATAAGAAGTGTCCATTTTGTGGTCAGAATGAATATCTCTTTGACACGTGAATATTGCCTTGCCCCATAATTATAACCGGCGATGGGTTGGAGACCTTGCGTGAATCCCATAACAATCATAATGAAAAGGAAGGTGAAGCGGTTGATGATACCGTAGGATCCGATAGAGAGGTCTCCGCCATATCGTCCCAATTGCTTATTGATGAAGATGGAAACAATGCAGGCGGCGCTATTCATAAGAAACGGTCCCATACCTATGCTCATAAATGATTTTGCCAGTCTGGGATTGATCTGGAACAGGGGCTTTGGGAAATGCAGGAAACTCTTCCCGTTAAAAAAGAACTTGAGAGTATAGCATAGGGCCATTAGCTGACATATCACCGTGGCCAGAGCTGCCCCTTGGATGCCCATTCCGAAGGTAAAGATAAATATCGGGTCCAGAATGGCGTTTGAGCCAACGGTAAAGAGCGTAAGTCCCATTGCTGTCTTCGGATTGCCTGAGGCCCTGATTATCCCGTTGAAACCGAAATAGAGATGTGTGATGACATTTCCTATGAGAATGATGGTCATATAGTCTTTCGCATACGGAAGCGTCAGGTCACTTGCTCCGAAGAAACGAAGGATGGGGCTCAGGAAGCACAATGATACAATTGTAAACAACAATCCTATGATTGTGTTGATGCTTAGAACGTTGCTCAAGATCCGGCTGGCTGTTTCATAGTTTTTCTGCCCGAGCATTACAGAAATCATCGTCATTGAACCTACGCCCACTAGTGTGCCAAGTGCAACGGACAGGTTCATCAGTGGAAAGGTGACTGCCAGTCCCGAGATTGCGGCTGCACCTACATCCTTGATGTGTCCGATGTAGATACTGTCAACCATATTGTATAAAGACGCAGCCGTCTGGGCGATTATTCCCGGGACGGCATACATCTTTAAAAGTTTGCTTATTTTCAGGGATCCCAACTCGGTTGGGGCGAATGTGTCGGATGTGGTTCCTGCCATTCTGATTATTCCTCCTTCTTGCCCAAATATTCAATGTCAAAGCGCAGGGGAGAGTAGCCGGGGATACTTGTTCCGTTGCCGCTTTCTCCATATCCGAGAGTGGAGTCGAAAATGACGATTCCTTGCTCTCCTGTACGCATCTGGGAAAGAATATATGCGAAGCCTTCAATCATTGTTGATCCTTCGGAAGAATCCGATTCTCCTATCGTATAATCCGAATAGCTTTCAGATGTCCTTATTGCCACTTTTCCATAAGTTCTGGATGAGTTGTACAATCCGTTGATCTTGGACAAGTCTTTATCTGTGGTATCGAAAATCCTTCCGTTGAGCAGTCTTCCAGTGTAGTTGGCATAAACGGTGGTACCGGCATCAATGGCTGTCGTGTCGGTGGGCGGTACTGTCTGGATGTAATAAAGTCCCAGTACCAGGGAGTCAACCTTTACAAGTTCTCGGGTCATATACCTTTCAATGGAGTCCACCTGATATTGAAAAATGTCGGAGATTGCATCAGTGACAGTCAAGTCATATATCATATGGGAACTTGTCTCGTTGTTGAAATAGCCTTCTGTCGTATCGTACCTTGAATATGACATCAGCCAACCCGGGACGACAAACTTGCGGTGACCTCCCACTCTCATTGTGGAGATGGCCTCTTCGAGACCTACGGGAATCATATATGCCTCATATGTTGACGAGTAACCTCTGTTGCCGATAAGCGGGCCGTAGAAATAAGTGCTGTCATATGCTCCCAATTGTTGGTTTATCTTTACGGATGTACTCTCGGTGATTGACCCGTCCAGGGTGGTCGCCGTGTAAGTCATTGCAAAATAGGGATAAGTTGTCGGGTCCTCAAGATAGACCCCGCTTCCTGGGGTGTCTTCAAGGATGTAGCATCCCATCGAAGTCTGAACTGCTTCAGGGTGGTTCAGTGATATCCAGGCCTCAATCTGTTTCTTTGCCGCTACATTGCTATTGACACTCTCACTCTTGGCGCAGGAAAGAGCCAGAGTTGCAGTCAGGATGATGCATGGAATTGCTGAAAATATTCTATTCATTTTACTGGTTGTTTTCTATATCTTGTATCCAAATATGATAGGCCATGGGTGCATATGCAGGAATCGTGCCTACGGAGATCCGGCCGTGCGCGTGTCTGCCCGAAAAGAGAATCAGGCATTCTTCCCCTCTCTTGACTCCAATAAGTCCCTCCCGCAGTCCTTCGACCAGACTGTTGTCCAGTGTCAGGGTGATGTTTTCATAGGATCTTCCTGTCAATTCCCATCCGGCCGCCGCAACTACCTCTGATGAATTCGTGGCTATTAGTCCGTCATTGGTGATGGATCCGCTGGAAAAATTGTAGGCGGCATACTTGATGGTGAGAGTCCCTGAACTTTGGAGCTGCTCGCCTTCGCCTTCTGTCAGGACCAGCCTCACTACACCATTGTTGTATTCAACCCTCATTTCCGGTTTCTCCTTCAGTTGGGCTGCAACAAAATTTTCTATGTTTGACTCCTGTCTGGCATATTTTGTCTGAATGTCCTCGGGCTGACAAGAAGAAGCCGCAAAGATTATTGACGATACCGCTATCAGCGGGATAAGACACTTGACTCTCATTATCTATCCTCCAGATATTCTTTTGTCACTTGCTCAATATATGAGCCGATGTCGCTTCCCGGCTGCAGATCCTGAGGAATCAGAAGTTTGCCTCCGGCGGCGTTCTCGTGCCCTCCTCCGTGGAAATACTTGGAAGCACAATTGTTGGCCGAGTATCCCGATTTTGTTCTGATGGATACCCTGTAACCCTCTTCATTCTCCCTGAGTAGCAGGCTCATATGGATTTCCTTGATACTGAGAGGAATGTTTACGAATCCTTCAAGCTCCGTGTCTTTCACTCCGTAATCGGATAGGGTCTTGGCGTCGAGAATGATGTAAGAGAGTCCGTTGCTACGTGTCTGCATTAATTCAGCAAGCATATGTCCCATCAGACGGATCCGGTTCTCGGTATATTCATAGAACACGTGGCAAAGGATGGAAGCTCTGTCTACTCCCGCCTCGATCAATGCTGCACCGACTTCCATTGTCTGGGGGAAGACACTGTATTCGAAATTGTTGGTATCGGTCGTGATACCGCTCATCAGCGAAAGTGCACATTGGGCGGGCAGTGATGAGGCTTTGCCCCCGGTGCAGGGAAGCGCCATCATTATGTGATAGCACAATTCGCAGGTTGAGGATACCTCGGTGTCACTGAATACAAGTGAAAAACTATCTTTGTCCGGATTGATATGGTGGTCGATGAGGATCTTTACTGCCTTTGATTCTTCCAGATACCCCTGCAGATCAGCGCTTCGATCAAATGCATTCATATCCAGGCAGAAGATAGTGTCCGCAGCCAGAATCTTTGATTTCGCCAGGGCTTCTTGCCGGGAAAAAAGAACGGTGTCCGGAAGGTCGTTGTCTGTCAGTATGTATGAGATGGAGTCATTCCACGCATTGGGAAGAACGACTGAAACGTCATTTTTTGAGCAACATCCCTTCAGAAAGTGCTTCAATGCGTTGCAACTGCCCACTGCATCTCCGTCCGGACGCTTGTGGGACACTATGGCGATATGCTCGGAACGTTCGATAATCGACATCAGGAGCTCTATGCTTTTCTGGGGAATGGAATACATAGCTTTCAAAAATCGTGGGCAAATTTACAAAGAATATTGCATTTCATAAATCATTTTTGTAGCTTTGTCCGACATTTTTGAAATATAATAAAACAAACACATAATGAACGGTATCGTAAAAAAATTATTGCAGTGGTTGGTGCTTCCGGTTATCATCGTCCTTCTGGTGGTAATGATTGTCAACAGCATTATGGAGCCCGTTAGGTTCAATAAGGAGAAAGCACGCCGTGAGGAAGTTGCTATTCAGCAGCTTAAGGACATTCGTACTCTCGAGGTAGCTTATAAGAGTACATTCAACAGATTTACAGCTTCCTTGGACTCTCTCAAGGATTTCTATCTCAATGGAGAGATGGAGGTTATTATGCAGATAGGCTCTCAGGATGACTCTGTAGCTGTTGCTCATACAGAAGCTGTCAAGAAAGCCAACCGCGGTATCACCAGCGAGAAGTTGTTCGAGATGTACAAAGCCGGTGACAAGAACCTTGTATTCAACGTAAAGAATAAGGTTGCCACAAAGGAGAGCATCCTCACTGACCGCGAGGGTTTCGATATCAACTCTATCACTACTATTCCTTTCTCTGACGGCCAGCCCGTTATCGTAGATGCAGTAGTAAAGATGGTTTCAGGAGTTCAGGTTCCTCTCTTCGAGGCCAAGATGCCTTACAGGGCTCTTCTCAAAGGACTTGACAATCAGCTTCGCATCAATCTTGACGCTGAAAGGAAGGACCAGAACAAGTATGAAGGTCTTCAGGTAGGAAGTGTGACCGCTCCTAATAACAATGCAGGTAACTGGGAGTAGTCCGAATGAATAAAATACATAGATGCACCTTGGTGCCGACTCGTTATTTCGATGAGAAGGACCCAAGGTGCTTTCTTTCTGAAATAAGTGTACTTGCTGAAACTGCGGTGGTAGGCTGGAAATCCATTCCCGCCCACGATGCCGTTCTTGTTTATTCTGCCGGAGGGGATGATGAGCCTGAGTTATACAAATTGATTCTGGCTGTGGATGCTCTCAAAGATTATTTCAAGATAGGTGCAAGTATTGTTGACGGTGAGCTTTCATTGGTTATTGTCAAGGGCACGGATCTTCTTTTTGCAAATGTATTCGATGCTCCGGATTTTACCACTGCGCAGTATTATATTTTTGCGGTGATGAAGTCTCTTCAGCTCAATCCTGAGGTTTCCACCATATATTTCAGGCAGAAACCTGATATGAAGGATGAGTTGTCAATATGCAGTTATTTCAATTCCCTTGAAGTCTTGAAGTAGGTTATCGATATGAGAATAATCGGAGGTAAACTGAAAGGAAAGTACATCTATCCCCCCTCGGGCTATAGCGCCAGACCCACGACGGACTTTGCAAAAGAGGGTCTGTTCAATGTCCTGGACAATGAATATGAGTTTGAGGACCTCAAGGTGCTGGATCTTTTCGGTGGTACGGGAGCGATTTCGTTTGAATTTGCGTCTCGAGGAGCATCTCGAGTCTACTGCGTTGAGATGGCTAGGGAAAATGCCTCATTCATAAAGACGGAGGCCTCCAGATTGGGTCTTGACAATGTGGTTATGGTGCGGGACAATGTTTTTGATTTCCTGCCCATCTGCCGTGAGAAATTCGATATCGTATTTGCCGATCCTCCGTACGCAATCGAGGGGCTTGACACCATCCCCGACCAGGTCCTATCCAGAGATATACTTCATCCCGGATGCTATTTCATTCTGGAGCATGGTGGAGAGTATTCTTTTACATCCCATCCACTTTTCCTAAAAGAGAAGGTGTATGGTCGGGTCCATTTTTCTTTCTTTGAAACAAAATCCAAATAATTAATATCATTATGAAGACATTTTCCTTGATTTCTTCAGTCTTGGTGCTGCTCGCAGGAATTGTTTCCTGTTCTGAAGAAGTTCAATACGAGTGGGCGCCTTCTACGGACCGAATTATGACTCGCTGGGCCAGTGATGTCAATCCTTCCAATTCTCATCCCGAGTATCCCCGCCCTCAAATGGTCCGCTCTGACTGGCAGTCGCTCAATGGACTGTGGGAGTATGCCATTACTCCTCTGTCGCAGATGCAGATGCCTGATTCTGTCGATGGTGCCATTCTCGTGCCTTTTGCTGTAGAGTCTGCATTGTCCGGTGTGGGAAGGACTGTTACAGATCAGGATGCGTTGTGGTACAAGACATCATTCTCTATCCCAAAGGCTTGGAAGGGAAAGAAGGTTATTCTTCACTTTGATGGAGTTGATTGGAAGTCCGAAGTTGAGATTAATGGAACATCTCTTCCAGTGCACACTGGTGCATACACCGCATTTGAATATGATATTACCCCATATCTCAAAAAGAACAATACTGTCATATTGAAAGTCAGTGACGCGACTGATAAGGGGGATTTCCAGCCCAGAGGCAAACAGGTGTCAGAGCCTTCGGGAATCTGGTATACTGCAGTTACAGGAATATGGAAGAGTGTATGGATTGAGCCTGTTTCCGATAGTTTCGTATCCGATTATTATGCTGTCTCTGATATCGATGCCGGGACATTGACTGTGGATGTGAAGGCTGAAAATGTTGAGGATGGGGATATTGTCCGCGTTGAGTTGCTTGATGGTGCTGTGGGTTATTCTACGGCCTCACCATCTGATAAGGTTGTCGCTTGTGCGGAGTCAGGCGCCGCTTCCTGCACCTCACTTGTAATGAATGTTCCCGATGCCAACCTGTGGTCTCCCGAGAATCCCTATCTGTATGGAATGAAGATAAGCATTGTCCGTGATGGTGTGCCGGTTGACGAGGTACAGGCCTATACAGCGATGCGTAAGGTGTCCAAGATC
The DNA here is from genome assembly GCA_002315825.1 of Bacteroidales bacterium UBA1736. Lineage (GTDB taxonomy): Bacteria > Bacteroidota > Bacteroidia > Bacteroidales > UBA932 > Cryptobacteroides. Next base: position 12,066 of record DCIC01000016.1, read on the forward strand.
CAGGATAAGGACGGCTATTGGAGGATTGCCCTCAACAATAAGGCGGTTTTCAATTATGGCCCTCTCGATCAGGGATGGTGGCCTGACGGCTTGTACACGGCTCCCACAGACGAAGCGATGCGCTTTGATCTCATCCAGACCAAGGAGCACGGATTCAATATGATACGCAAGCATATCAAGGTAGAGCCTTTTACCTGGTTTTATGCCTGCGATCAGTTGGGTATTATGGTATGGCAGGATATGCCTTCTTTTGCAGTCAGCAACAAGTGGGAAAGGAAGACCTATGCAAAACCCGAGTATGATTTCCCTGCTACTGACGCAGCAAAGGCCAATTATTATAAAGAATGGGGAGAGATCATTTCTCAGGTTAAAAAATTCCAAAGCATTGTAGTCTGGGTGCCTTTCAACGAGGCTTGGTCTCAGTTTGATACTCAGAGAGGCGTGGAATTCACTTACGAGCAGGATGACACACGTCTTGTCAATATGGCATCAGGTGGAAATTGGTTTGAGGGTCTTGGTGACATTCTTGACAGTCATAATTATCCTCAGCCTGATTTCAGAGTGTTTGACAAGAATATGATCAATGTTGTGGGCGAATATGGCGGAATCGGTCTTCCTCTTCAGGGACATCTTTGGACAGATGACAAGAACTGGGGCTATGTCCAGTATCAGAATGGATCAGAGGTTACAGACGCATATGTTGAGTATGCTTCAATGATGAAGGATTTGGCGGTGAAGGGTTGTGCGGCTGCCGTATATACTCAGACAACCGATGTCGAGATTGAGGTGAATGGTCTTATGACTTATGACCGTGAAGTAATCAAGATGGATGTGGCGAGAGTGCGTGAGGCTAACGAAGGTGTTATCAAATCCGTGGAAGAATAATGAAAAAGTATTTCTCGATTTTGGCGGCGGCGTTGTGCGTGCTTGCCGCCGCATCTTGCACTGAGTCTGAATTTTCCATAAATGAGGGTCAGACCAGGCAAATGAGGGGAGAGTATTCCGATTTTTCCCTCCATACAAGTGTATATATGAGCCAGGGGGCGGAAGCTGTGATTTCTTTCCATTCTGATGGAAATGGAGGAGGATATGACGTTCTCCTTAACAATGGCGAGATTGACGGCAGCCGCAAAACAGGCAGTCTTATGTCAGTCCGTAATCTGTACCGTTCGCTGGTGGAAGATGAACAGTGGTTCGATCTGGATCTTGCAGTCAGAGGAAAGAATATCTCCATTGCTGTCAACGGCACCGACGTTGTCTGTTATACGCAGCCCGAGAATCCTTTCCGTATTCCCGAGCATGCATCCCAACTCCTCGGGCGGGGAGCCATTTGTGTAGAAGGTCTTTCCGGCCTGGTTCAGTTCCGTGATTTTGCTGTCGAGAACTTGACCGAAGGGGTTGTCAATCCCAATGATACTCTTCCCCCTGTCGATGAGCAGAATGATGCAATCATTCGTCTGCAGCAGATTGATTTCCCTGTGATTGATTATCACGTCCATCTCAAGGGAGGTCTGACCAAGGAAATGGCGCATGCTATGTCAATGAACTATGGCATCAATTATGGTGTGGCACCTAATGCCGGAGAAGGGGGCGTGGGAAGGATGCTGGCCGATGATGACGAAGTTTATGAATACTTCAAGGAGGTTAAGCCTCTTCCTTTCCTTTGCGGAGTACAGGGAGAGGGTCGCCGTTGGACACAGGTATTCTCTCAGGAGGCATTGGGCATTTTTGATTATCTGTTTACTGATGCGATGACAATAATTGACCATAAGGGCCGTAACAGCCGTATCTATAAAGCGGAAGAGGTCCGCAGAGATGGTGTCACAAAGGAGCAGTATATGGACAGAATCGTTGATCAGACAGTCCTTATCCTTACAAATGAGCCTGCAGATATCTTTGCCAATCCGACATTCATTCCCGATGACATGAATTCGGACTACGATACATATTGGACCTCCGAGCGTGTCGACAAGGTGCTTGATGTACTCGAGGCGAATCATATCGCTCTTGAAATCAACCCACGTTACAGAATCCCTTCTTTGGATATCATAAAAAAGGCTAAGGATCGTGGCCTGAAATTCACTTTCGGAACCAATAATGTAGATGCAAATTTCGGCAAGCTGGAGTACTGCGTTGAGGCCATTGAAAAATGCGGAATCACAGCTGAAGATATATGGTTCCCTTCAATGAGTGTAAGGCGTACGCGTCCTGTGGTTATTTACAATCACTTTGATTGATAATGGCTGATACTGCGGCTTGGGCGCAGGCACAGCCGAATACGGCCGGAATATAAGAAATAGTCCCTACTTGGGATTTCTTGTTGAGGCTTTCTTCAAGAATCACCGATTCTTTATGCGGCGGCTCCTCGGAAAATACTGCGAGGAAGCCGCTGTTTATTCCCAATTTGTGCAGTCTTTTCCTGAGCATATGAGCGAGCGGGCATTGGTGAGTCTTGGAGATATCACTGATTCGGACTCTGGTGACATCGAGTTTGGCCCCCGACCCCATTGAGGAGACCAACGGGATGTTGTTTGTGAGGCAGAACTGGATAAGTGCTATTTTAGGCGATAAGGTGTCTATCGCGTCAATCAGACAATCATAGTGTCCGTCAAGGACATCTGAGATATGCCCCTCGTGGAGATATTCAGCTGCGCAGTTGACTTCCATCTGTGGATTGATGTCCAGGAGGCGTTCCTTCAGAACATCAACCTTGGGCCTTCCCACCGTTGAGTGCAGGGCAAGAAGCTGCCGATTGATGTTGGTCAGAGAAACGCAGTCATTGTCAACAATAGTCAGATGCCCCGCTCCGGCCCTTGCAAGCATTTCTGCTGTGTAGGCCCCCACACCCCCGCAACCGACGATGGCGATGCTGGCGTTTTTCAATCTTTCCAGGGATTCCTTTCCGAGGAGCAGTTCTGTTCTTTCAGTCCACATTACAGTCCTTTTGCTTTGGCTTCATCCCAAAGAGCATCCATCTGAGCGAGTGAAAGGCTCTTTAGTGGAATGCCTTTTCTTATGGTCTGCTCTTCCAGATATGTGAAGCGCCTCTTGAATTTGGAACAGGTTCCTGACAGGGCGGCCTCGGGGTCAATTCCATAGAGTCTGGCTGCATTGATAACAGAAAACAGCAGATCACCGAATTCTTCTTCCTCGTGGATGGGGTTGTCCTCTGTGCAGGCCTGAATAACTTCATTGACTTCTTCCTGAACTTTTTCCCATACATCCTCCTTTTTAGCCCAGTCAAATCCTGTCCCGCGGGATTTCTGCTGGATGGATACTGCTTTCTGTATTGCAGGCATCGCATCGGGTATTCCGGACATTATGGTTTTGTTCCCGTCCTTTTCTTTGGCTTTGACAAGCTCCCAAGTGTTGGCGATATCTTCGGCACTCATTTTTTGTCCGTTTGAACTGAAGACGTGAGGGTGGCGGAATATCATTTTGTCGCAGACCTTGTTTATGGAATCCGCGATATCGAAATTGCCCTGTTCTTGCCCGATGCGGCTATAGAATGCCATATGGTACAGCACGTCGCCTATTTCTTTTGCAATTGCTCCGCTGTCCTTTTTTATGATGGCATCGCTGAGCTCATATATTTCCTCTTCGGTCAGTGGTCGTATGCTTTCCATTGTCTGCTCTGCATTCCAGGGACACTCCTCTCTGAGCTTGTCCATCAAATCCAGCAGACGTCCGAAAGCCTGCATTTTTTCTTCTCTTGTGTGCATAAATCCTGTTCATTGACCGCACTATGGGTGCGAGTGGCAAAAATACGAAGAATTTTATATCTTTGCAGACTTGTACTAAAACAGGATAATGAATTTACGTGTAATTGAGGTGTCATCGAAGAGAGATCTGATGCGCTTCATTAAGTTCCCCAACCGGCTGTATAAGGACTGTAAGCAGTATGTGCCGCCCTTGATATCGGACCAGGTCAAGTCTCTGACCAGTGTTTCCACTCTGTCCTATTGTGAGAGGAAGATGTGGATGGTGCTTGACTCCGACGGAAAAGTGGCAGGCCGTATCTGTGCTATGATTAATCCCAGATACAACCAGAGATATGGCACCAAACGTGTCAGATTTGGGTGGTTCGATACTGTGGATTGTTTTGAGGTCGCAGAACTCTTGATACGCACGGCCGAAAACTGGGCCAAGGAAAAGGGTATGTCTGAGATTCACGGACCTCTGTATTATAACACTTTGGGAAAGCAGGGTATGCTGGTTGAGGGTTATCATAATGTCCCTCCCTTCAATTGTCTGTATAATTATCCGTACTACAATGATTATATGGAACGGCTCGGCTTTATCAAGGAGTGTGATTGGGTGCAGTACAAGATGGCTGCGGCTCAGGCTTTGCCGGAAAAGGCAGAGAGAGTCTCAAAGATGCTTCAGGAGAGATATCACCTCCATCAGGGGAGCCTGGCCAAATTGAAGAAAGACCCTCAGATGGTCAAGTATTTCTTTAAAGTTTATAATGAAAGCTTTGCGTCCGCAGTTTACAACTTCATACCTTTCACTGACGAGGAAATACAGGAGGAGGCCGAAGCCTCATTGCGTTTTGTTACAGATAAGGCCAGCTGCGTGATATTGGATGAAAATGAACAGCTGGTGGGTTTTGGAATATCCTTCCCTTCTATCTCGGAGGCTTTACAAAAAGCTCGCGGTCGTCTGTTTCCCTTCGGATGGTTCCATCTGTTGAGGGCAATGAACAATTATAAGTCGGTTGACCTTATGCTCAATGGGGCAGTCCCCGAGTGGCAGAACAAAGGCATTTCAGCAGTTTATCATTGCGCAATGTACGATAAGGCTGCAAAAGCGGGGACAAAGTGGGCCATAACCAATCCTCAGATAGAGACAAACAGTGCTGTAAATATTTGGGGAAGTTATGAGCACGAATTATATATGAGACGTCGTTGTTACTGTAAAACTATTTATTGATTCAAATATGGCGGAAAACACCTTACTTGAGAAAGTCCTTTCACTGCAGGACAAGTTCAACAGCCTTGAGAGCCAGCTTGCCAGTCCTGACGTAATGTCGGATATGAAGAAGTTTGTTCAGCTGAACAAGGACTACAAGCAGTTGGAACCCATTATTAAGGCTGGTCTTGAGTATAAACGTCTGTCTGACAATCTTGCATCTGCAAAAGATGTGTTTATGAATGAGAAGGATGACGAATTGAAGGAGATGGCCAGAGAAGAGATTGCAGAGATTCAGGCCAAGCTTCCGAAGATGGAGGATGAGATAAAGATTATGCTCATCCCTGCCGATCCTGACGACGCCAAGAATGCCATTGTGGAGATCCGTGGCGGTACTGGTGGTGATGAAGCAGCGATTTTCGCAGGGGATCTTTTCAGAATGTACCAGCATTTCTCCGAGTCCAGGGGATGGAGCCTGGAGGTTACAGACCAGACACCCGGAACATCTGGAGGTTTCAAGCAGATTGTGTTCAAATTGTCTTCCAATAATGAAGGCGTTTACGGAATAATGAAATACGAGTCAGGCGTGCACCGAGTACAGCGCGTGCCCCAGACTGAGACTCAGGGTAGAATTCAGACTTCCGCGGCATCTGTGGCAATATTCCCCGAGGCCGGTGAGTTTGATGTGGATCTGAATTGGAATGATATCCGCCTTGATTTGTTCTGCTCATCGGGCCCCGGCGGACAGGGTGTGAATACCACATACTCTGCAGTCCGTCTTACCCATATTCCCTCCGGTATTGTGGTTCAGTGTCAGGAAGAGCGTTCGCAGTTGAAGAACAAGGACAGAGCGTTTGAGGAGTTGAGGACCCGTTTGTATAATTTGGAACACCAGAAATATCTGGACGGGATTGCGGCCAAGAGAAAGACTATGGTGTCCACCGGAGACCGCTCTGCAAAAATCAGAACATATAATTATCCTCAGGGTCGTGTCACTGACCACCGTATCAACTGGAGTATGTACAATCTGCCCGTATTTATGGACGGTGATATCTGGGAGTGCATAGATCAGCTGCAGGTGGCTGAAAATGCAGAGAGACTAAAGGAAGCCGGAGAATAAGAAGTTACTTGATTTTCCTGAAAGCGATGCAGGCATTATGCCCGCCGAAGCCGAAGGAATCGGAAAGGCCGAGAGAAATCTCGGCTTTTTCAGCCTTGTTCGGAGTGTAATCGAGGTCGCATTCGGGATCAGGATTGTCAAGATTGATGGTAGGAGGGATTATTCCTGTCTTGAGTGTTAGAATGGTTGCGATCGCTTCAGTGGCTCCGGTGGCCCCTATCATATGACCGTGCATTGACTTTGTGGAGGAAATGTGGCATTTGTATGCAAAATCTCCGAAAACCAATTTATATGCAAGGGTTTCTGCGGTATCGTTGAGTTTGGTGCCGGTGCCGTGGGCATTGATATAGACGGAGTCTTTGGTGCTGTCGAAGCCTGATTCATCCAGTGCCATACTGATGCATCTGGCTTGAGTGATGCCGTCAGGGCGAGGTGCTGTTGCGTGGTATGCGTCGCAAGTGGCCCCGTAGCCTACCATCTCAGCGTATATTGTGGCGCCTCTTGCCACTGCGTGGTTGTATTCTTCCAAAACCATAATTGCGGCTCCGTCTGACATTACAAATCCCCCTCTGTCTGCATTGAAAGGAAGAGATGCGTGCTTGGGATTCTCCTCTCGGGTCAGCGCTTTGCAGTTGGCGAAGCCTGCGAGCCCGATGGGGATTGTGCTGCATTCGGAACCTCCGCTAATAATCGCATCGGCATAGCCGTGTTTAATGGCGCGGAATGCCTCTCCTATTGCATTGGTCGATGTCGCGCAGGCGGTCTGAATGCAGAGGCTTGATCCTCTGGCGTTGAATTTGATGGCTATTTGTCCGGCGGCCATGTTCCCGATGATGGTGGGAACGAAGTTTGGCGAAACCCACCTTCCGGAAGTGTCCTCAATCATCTTCCCAACTTCGGTATATATGGTGGTGAAGCCTCCGATGCCCGAACCGACATACACGCCCAGCCTGAAGGGGTCGATATTGGCGAAATCTCCGCTGGCATCAAGTCCTGAGTCCTTCATTGCCTGCCAGGCGGCGGCCATTGCATATACTGTGAACGGGTCCTGCTTGCGGACAAAATGCTTGTCCATTCCATAGTATTCGGGATTGAAATCCTTGATCTTTCCACCAATCTTGACGGACAGTGAGTCAGTGGGAAACTCTGTGATTTCCGAAATGCTGCAGACACCTCCGATGAGGTTGTTCCAGAACGTGTTGATATCATTGCCGGATGGCGAAATCACTCCGAGTCCGGTGATGACAACTCTTTTCTCCATTCAACTAGTTAATTACAATTTTGCAAAAGTATAAATTAAATTTAATATTTGCAGAGCAAAAGTATAAATTGATATGATATCATTCAATGATAAAGTACCGGGGTACCTTCTGGGTAAGTCGCAGTTGGTGTGGAGCGTGACTTTTGCCGCTCTGTTTTCTCTTGTTTTTCTTCTTGTGAGTGTCCCGTTCTCTCATAATGCTTGGTTCAAGCTGGGGACATCGGAGGCGTTCGGCTTTACCGTGGCCTTTATCCTGATTGCCCTGGCAGTAGTCATATTGAGCAAGACAGCCATTTTTCATCTCAAGATCAAGCACAAAATGCACCTGTCGCATTATGTGGCCTGGAATTTTCTTGAAATCCTCGCGGTATGTGCGCTATATACTTTTTTTACGTATGAGGCGGACCGTATGCATAAGATTGAACTGGAAGGAATCACAATGGTCAAGGTGTTCTTCAATTCGATAGTCTATTGTACGGTCTCTCTCGGGGTACCCTATGTCTTGAGCTGGATGTATTTTGCTCTGAATGACAGGGACAATACCATCAGATTGATGAATTACAGCAATGTGGTATCGGATGAGATGATATTGCCTCGCAATGAGAAAAAGATTACACTGTTTGATAACAGTGGGGTTTTGAAACTCTCGGTCAATCTGTCTAATCTGTATTTCATCGAGTCGGACGACAACTATATCAAGGTCTGGTATGAGGACGTTAAGGGTATTCTTAAACAGTATATGCTCAGATGCCGCCTCAAGACCGTGGAAGAAAGCTTCTGTGACAGCGATCTTATCCGTTGCCATAGAAAATATATCGTGAATATGACTCACGTAAAGGTCCTTTCCAGAGAAAAGGACGGATATGTTCTCACTTTGGATATTGAGAACTCCGAACCGCTTCCGGTCAGCAAGACTTACGAGGACAGCGTGCTCAAGTCCTTCAATTCACGCTAGGCTTTCCTGTTCTTCTTCCTCGAACGCAAGTGGTTGAAACTTTCCACCATCAGCTGGTCCGAATAGATATTCTTGGCTGCCAAGATGTCACAGATGACTGCTATGAGGGGGAAAATAGTTCCCAGTCTGAATATGATTTCCTTGTCAGCAGTAAAGTAATCAATCCCGATCCATATCTGAAGTGCGAGAGTCAGAAGCGATGCAAGCACTGCCGTTCTCATTTGGAGGATGCGCTGTCTGTATGTCGTCAGGGCGATAAGGTTCAAAAGGCTGATTATGACTATCAGAATAAGATAGGGTATATATGCGGTGAATCTTATCTCATCGCTGATATCGCCGCCCTGGCCTATTATGACAGCTTTATTGATGAAAAACAATAGGGCGATAAGTGTTGTGGATATCGCCAGATATAGGGTTTGGATTCTCTGCCACATAAGCTCTATCAATAAAGATCGGTGGTTTTGCCTCTTGCCCAATCCGGAGTGGGGATGGTCGGATCGTCGATGGTCTTGTCAATAATCAATTTTTCGCGCTTCATTACATTGTTCTCCAGAAACTGAATTACGAAATCGTGACAATACTCCATGAGTAATGCCACTTCGTGTCCATTGTCCTTGAATCTGTAGATGGAATAATTGAACTTTTTCTTTGCAAAAAGTTTTGACAGGAAGCCGGCCCCGGAGAAACGGAATCGAAGTGCCCCAATGCTTTTGTATATGACTATTTTGTCTGAAGTTCCGTGAAGAAACAGTGTCGGTGCAGGAGTGGAGTTATAGACGATTTTCCCCTGGTCTGAAATAATGGCTCCGGAAAAGGACATAACACCTGCATATTTGAATCCATCCGGAAGGATTGTTGAACGTGGGTACTTGTTCGCCAATTCCCAATCGGTCTGAAGGGCTGTGATTGCACCTGCAGATGATCCGCTGATAACAATGGATGAGGGGTCAATCCCAAAGCTGTCGGCATTGTCAATCAGAAAGGCTGTGGCAGTGAACAAGTCTTCAACTGCAATATCAATTGCATGCCGGATGCCGGATATAGTCAGACCGCTCTGTCCCTTCATCCCAAGACGATAATCAATCGAGACTACCCGGTAACCTTCATCGCTCATTGTCTTGAACCAATTTTTATACATATCTTCATTCCTCTCACCCGAAGAGAAGCCTCCTCCGAATGCAAAGATGATTGTGGGCTTGGCTATCCCGTCGATTGAAGTGACGCTTCCCTCAGCGGGGTCATAGATGTCAAGAAACAGCTCTTGTCCGTCTTTCTCGGCATAGAGATATGTGCCGGATGGCTCGATCGCTGCAGCGGTGAAGGTTAAAAAATTGAGGGCAAGGCCAATAATAAGGATAGAAATGTGTTTAGCTTTCATTATTTACTTAACTGGTGATATGTTTTTCTTGTTTGATTTGGAAGAAATTTGCTATTTCTTCAGCGCTGATTGCTTGAGTGTCCGGAGAAAGAAGACCGGCTTTGCTGAATTCGCTCGCAAGCGAGTCGTGGGTAAGGCCGAGATCGGAGAATACCCGGGTGCATATCGGGCAACTCGATTTGGTCAGAGCGAGGAGCAAATGAGCTGAAGATACCTCTGACTGCTTATGGGACGTTGCCTCGAAAACGGCAAGACTGAAGCAATTCTGGGCTTCTCTGGATAGGGGAATCTCGATATCTTCGTCGTAGCGGATCGGTATCCCTCCCTTGAGGGCGGATTGAACCACACTCTTGATTTGGGCAGGGTCCGCTCCAGCTTCCGTCAGAATATGGAAAGGAGGATTGTCCTTATGCCTGATGATACCTAATAGAAAATGACCTGTCTGCACTTCTGGGCAAGCAGTTCTCAATGCTTCTTCTCTGGTGAAGGAAAAGATGGCCGACAACTCATCTGACAGGTGTAATTTCATCTGATTGCAAAAGTATAAAAAAATAGGGATTATTGGCATAGTTGGTTTTTTTATATTAAATTTGCGTGTTTGTGAAAGAAAGAAAACTGTGAGTTTATGGCAAATGAGGAAATCAATATTGAAGAGGTTCACGGAGTAATTGAGCCGGTCGAAATTGACCACGAGATGCGTACCGCGTACATAGATTATTCTATGTCCGTTATTGTGTCCCGTGCCCTGCCTGATGTCAGGGATGGTCTCAAGCCGGTTCAGAGAAGAGTACTCTTCGGTATGGACGGACTTGGGATCAATTATGGAAGCCAGACCAAGAAGTCGGCCAGAATAGTCGGAGAGGTTCTCGGTAAATTCCACCCTCACGGAGATTCCAGTGTATATGATGCTATGGCGAGACTCGCCCAACCCTGGAATCAGAGATATCCCCTGATATTCGGTCAGGGTAACTTCGGATCAATGGACGGAGACCCCGTTGCCGCAATGAGGTATACCGAGGCCAAGCTTCAGAAAATTACTGATGATGTCCTCGGGGACCTTGACAAGGACACTGTGGATTTTCAGCTCAATTTCGATGATACTATCCCGGAGCCTACGGTTCTTCCTACCAAGGCACCGTTGCTTCTTTTGAACGGATCGTCAGGCATTGCGGTAGGTATGGCCACCAATATGGCCCCGCACAATCTGTCCGAATGTTGCGATGCCATCAATGCGTATATTGACAATCCCGACATCAGCGTAGAAGAGCTGATGGAGTATATCAAGGGACCTGATTTCCCGACAGGAGGAATCATTCAGGGACGTCAGGGCATTGTCGATGCATACTCCACCGGCCGTGGCAAGGTTGCCGTAAGGGCGAAGACGGAAATCGAGGAGCTTGAGAACGGGCGTCAGGTGATTGTCGTCACTGAGATACCTTATATGGTCAATAAGAGTGAGATGATCAAGCGTATCGGCGAGATGGTGGAGGATAAGAAGATTGAAGGCATCTCTGATATTCGTGATCTCTCCGCAAAGGGCGAGGTGCGTGTTGAGTTCCTTGTCAAGAAAGACGCGAATGCCAATGTCGTCCTGAACACTCTTTTCAAATATACTGCCCTGCAGTCCAGTTTCGCCATCAATAATGTGGCTCTGGTCAAGGGTCGTCCCAGGATATTGGCCTTGAAGGACCTTCTGGGCAATTTCGTGGACTTCAGACACGAGGTGGTTGTCCGCCGTACAAAGTTCGAGCTCGAGAAAGCGCGCAAGCGTGCACATATCCTTGAAGGTCTGCTCAAGGCAATCGATGTGATTGATGAGATAATCAGAATCATCAAGGCTTCCAAGACGATTGAGGATGCTAAGGCTGAATTGATGTCCACCTTTGGCTTTACTGAAATTCAGGCCGGTGCCATCGTTGATATGCGTCTTCGTCAGTTGACAGGACTTGAGAAGGCCAAATTGCAGGCTGAGTTTGATGAGCTCGCCAAGTTCATCGCCCGATGCGAGCTTATTCTCTCCAGCGAGGAGGAGCAGCTTGCCATCGTTAAACAGGAGACCGCCGAGCTTAAGGAAAAATATGGTGATCCCAGACGTACGGAGATTGTTATGTCCTCCGATGAGTTCAATCCTGAAGATTTTTATGCGGACGAGGATGTCGTTATTACAATCTCACATCTTGGATATATCAAGCGTACCGCACTGAGCGAGTTCAGGACTCAGAACAGAGGCGGCGTGGGGATGAAGGGAAGCGCGACCCGTGACGAGGACTTCATAGAGCATATCTATGTTGCCAATATGCACAGCACAATGCTTTTCTTCACGGCCAAGGGATTGTGCTACAGGATGAAGGTTTACGAATTGCCCGAGGGCAACAAGACATCCAAGGGACGCGCCATCCAGAATCTTATGCCGATTGATTCGGATGATGCCATAAAGACATACCTCAATGCCAAGTCGATTGAGGACCCCGAATATACCGAGAATAATTTTGTGGTTCTTGTTACAAAGAAGGGAATCGTCAAGAAAACCACCCTGTCCGAATATTCCAATAAGAGAAGCCGCAACAAGGGAATCATTGCAGTGACCGTAAGGGATAACGATGAGCTTTTGGATGCTCTTCTCACAAATGGACATCACGAGATTATGATAGCTGCACGTAAGGGACGTTGCGTAAGGTTTATGGAGGACGAACTGCGTTCTTTGGGAAGAGGGGCGTCCGGTGTGAAGGGTATCAATGTGGATGATGATGACGAGGTAATAGGCGCTATTTCAAGTGATCCCAACGCACAGGATTCTTCTTCAAGGACGGTTCTGGTGGTCAGCGCGAACGGTTATGGCAAGAGGACGGAACACGATGAGTACAGAGTGACCAGCCGAGGAGCCAAGGGAGTCAAGACAATCAATATCACTCCCAAGACTGGTGATCTTGTGGCGATCAAGTCCGTGACCGAGGATAATGATCTGATGATTATCACTCAGTCGGGTCTGACAATCAGGATGAGCGTCACCGATATCCGTGAGGCCGGAAGAGCTACTCAGGGTGTCAGACTTATCAATATCCGAGAAGGAGATACCATTGCTGCAGTTTCTGCCGTGTCCAAGTCTGAAGACGAGGGCGAGGGCGAGGCTACTGTAGAACAGGATAACAACTAATAACATCAATAATCAAAAACAACAATCATGAAAAAGATTATTATTCTGACATTGGCGCTCGTTGCCTCAATGCAGTTTGTGCTTGCACAGCCTGGCTCAAAGAATTTTGAGGCTCAGAAGGCTGCTATCGATGCAGCTCTCGCCGCATCTAAGGACCCGAAGAAAGCTGAAAAGGTCGCTACTTGGATGAAGCTTGCTCAGGCATATATCGATGCCTATGATGCTCCGGCAGGAAATGCCCGTCTGGGCGCCTCAAAGCAGGAGCTTACTCTCGTGATGGGAAACGCAAAGCCTATTTCTTCCGAGCAGGTTGATATCGCAGGTGCTTCTATGACAAAGGAAAGCTATGGAGCATATGATTTCTATTTCAATATGCAGGGAGCTTTGGCCATTGTCGATGTTGTCAAGCCCGTTATTGAGGGAGACGTTCTTGCAAAGGCTGTCGAAGCCCTCAAGAAGGCTTCTGCTGTCGATCCTAAGGGGACAAAGACAAAGGACATTTCCAATGCCCTTTCAAACATAGCTCAGAAGTATAGCGAGGAGGCATCCTGCCAGTATTATCTCGGCCGTTTCGAAAAAGCCAGCCAGTTGTTTGAGGGTTCCGCAAAGGCTTCCGAGACTGAGCCTTTCAACCAGCCCGATTATGACAACTATTACAATGCCGGTTTCGTGGCATATGCAGGCGGATTGAACGAGAGAGCCAAGGAGATGTTCCTTATCTGTCTTCAGAAGAATCATCCCGGAGAGGGTGGCGAGGTTTATGCTAAACTTGCAGCCATTTATCAGGATGAGAATCCTGCCGAGTCCAAGAAATATCTTGAAGAAGGATTCTCAAAATTCCCCGAGAGCCAGGGTATCCTTATCGGTCTTATCAACTATTATATCAAGAATCACGAGGATACATCCAAGCTTTTCGAGCTCATCAACAAGGCTAAGGCAAATGAGCCCGGCAATGCTTCTCTCTACTACGTGGAGGGCAACATCAATGTTCAACTCAAGGATTGGGATGCAGCTGTTGCCGCTTATGAGAAGTGCGCAGAAATCAATCCCAACTATGAGTATGGTTTCATAGGTGAGGGTATTATGTTCTACGACAGAGCCATCGAACTTCAGGAGGCCGCTCAGAACGAGATGGATGACAAGAAGTATAACGAATTGGTGTCTGAGTTTGAGAATGCTCTCAAGAGCTGTATTGAGCCTTTCGAAAAAGCTTTCAATCTCACAAAGGATGACGTTGTAAAGACAAGCGTTGCTGAATATCTCAAGAACGCAACTTTCCGTTTCCGTGAGAGTGATCCCAAGTATCAGGAAGCTTATGACAAATATAATGCAATTGTATCGGCAGCGAATTAATCAATATCCTGCCGGTCAAAGGCTTTGACAATTTTAGTCACCAAAGGGTGTCGGACTATGTCTTCGGATGTGAAGAAAACAGTCTTGACACCCTTTAGTCCTTCTATCAGTGAGATGCCCTTGAGAAGGCCGGAATCTTCCTTTCTTGGGAGATCGACTTGGGAGGCGTCTCCCGTGACAATGAATTTGGCATTGCATCCCATTCTGGTGAGGAACATCTTGAGCTGGCCCAGATTGGTGTTCTGTGCTTCATCTAAAATCACACACGCTCTGTCCAGAGTCCTTCCCCGCATATAAGCGAGAGGCGCGATTTGGATTGTGCCGTCGCTGAGGAACTCCTGTAGCTTTTTTACAGGTATCATATCTCCGAGGGCATCATAGAGCGGCTGTAGATATGGATCCAGTTTATCTTTCAGATCACCGGGGAGAAATCCCAGCCGTTCGCCTGCCTCCACTGCGGGACGAGTCAGTATGATTCTCTTTATTTCCCTGTTTTTTAGCGCTCTTACTGCCAAGGCTATAGCGATATATGTCTTTCCTGTCCCGGCGGGTCCTACGGCGAATATCAAATCGTTCTCAAAATAGGCTTTGACCATATCCTGCTGGGTCTTATTTCTGGCACGTATGGCCTTGCCGTCTGTTGAATGGACAATCACGGCATCACCGTTCGCTTTGAATTGCTCCGCCGAAGTCTCACCGTCGAAAATACTCTCTACGTCATAAGCATTGAGACTGGGCTTTCTGTGTCTGACCTCTATCAGGCGGTTGAATTTGGTCTCAAATTCTTCGATGTCATTCTCTTCTCCGTCCAAGATGATGTCGGTGCCTCTGGCAATGACTTTCAATGCGGGAAAATATGTGCAGAATTCTTCAAGTATCTTGTTCCCGGCTCCGTAGATTTCTATCGGATCGATGGTGTCCAGTTGGATTGTTTTCTTCATACCCACAAAGATAGAGTTTTTTTGTCACGGAATTATCATTAACTTTGTCAGTTATTGTATTGTGAATCGTATGAAGAGAATCGCCTTGGCTTTCAGCGGAATCGCTATCCTGCTACTTTGCGTTACCGCGTGTGATTTTATCCGTTCGCTAGCCGGTCGTCCCACATCTGCCGAGATAGAAAGCAAGAAGGGAATGATTGCCGCAAAAGAACGTGCGGAGCAGGAAAAAGCGGATTCTATTGACCGCGTTGCCGCCCGTCTTGCCCGTGAGCAGGACTGTCTGGATTCTCTCAAGGCCACAGGATGTGTCTTTACTGAAATTGCATCATTAAATGGGCGTGTCACATCTGATTTGGCCAATAAATATTATATCATCTGCGGGGCTTTTGCGGATGAGGCCAATGCGGGGAATATGGCAAAAGATTTGAAAGACAAGGGATATGCTTGTGAGATTATTCTATATCGCAATGGCCGGAATGTGGTTGCCGCTTGCCCTACCGACGACGTGTGTGAGCTATACGGGGCATATTCTTCTTTGTCTGAAGCGGAACTGATACCTGCCGATTCTTGGATATTGGTGAATGATTGAAATGAAAAAGACCGTTTTCCTTTTTATTCTTGTAGCGTTGGTGCTGCCTTTACGGGCTCAGTATCAGACCCCATACTCGTATCTTGATGACAGTGAAGCTGTCTCTTCAATGAAGCAGCACGTGCGCTCTCTGTCAGCCAGGATGTTGGAAGGAAGGGGAGCCGGGACTGAAGGTGAAGCTGAGGCGGCGTCATATGTTACAGATCGGCTTCGCGAAGCCGGTGTTGATATTTTATCAGGAACTGATGGAGACATTTTCGGACTCAGGCAGGAGAATGGTGATACTCTTACTTCCAGGAATGTGATCGGTTTTATTCAAGGTTTTGACAAGACCCTTAAGAATAAATACATTGTTATTGGAGCCCGTCTTGACAATATGTCCCCGGGCTCGATTACAGTGGACGGCGTGGAGAAGCAGCGATTCTTCCCTGGGGCAAACGGTAATGCTTCGGGTCTTGCAATGATGCTGGAACTGGCTTCCAGACTCAAGACCAATTCTCTGCTTCTGAGACGCTCTGTCCTGTTCGTTGCTTTTGGAAGTTCTTCGAATTCTTATGCAGGAGCCTGGTATTTCTTGAACCGCAGTTTTGCTTCCGATGTTGAAAATATTGATGCAATGATCAATCTGGATATGTTGGGGACCGGTTCTTCAGGGTTCTATGCTTATACTTCGTCCAATCCTGATTTGAATGTACTGGTGACGACGCTGGAGGGGACATTGCAGCCGGTAAAGCCCAAGCTCGTCTCGGAGGAGCCATATGCATCTGACCACAGGGTGTTTTATGCCAGCGAGATACCTTCCATTTTCTTTACCTCGGGAAAATATCCCGAGCATAATACGGAGAAAGATACAGAATCGATCATTCAGTATGATTATATGGAGAGGGAATTGGAGTATATCTATAACTATACCATCTCTCTTGTCAATGGGCCGAAACCTATCTTCAACGCCTCCAGCGAGTTGAGTAAGAAAAAGGAAAGCGGGGAAGTGGTTTTCCCTTATTATGACTGTGACAGGAAGCCTACCTTTCTTGGGAGCAATGATCCCAAGGTTTTCCTTCAGAAATGGGTATATCAGTATTTGCGATATCCGGACTCGGCCGTACGAAATGGCATCCAGGGGCGTGTCCTTGTGGATTTCATTATCGATGAGAAAGGAAAAGTTACTGATGTGAAAGTACTTAAGGGTGTGGATCCTGATTTGGACGATGAGGCGGTGAGAGTCATCAGCGCATCCCCTGACTGGAAGCCGGGTATAATTAGAGGCGAAAGAGTCAAGGCTGAGATCTCCCTATATGTTGAATTCAGATTGCAAAAGAAAAAATAAAGAATACGATGGAATACGATTTTAAGTCAATCGAGAGCAAGTGGCAGTCCTATTGGGCTCAGAAACAGACTTTCAAAGCTGTTAAGGATTCTGAGAAACCTAAGTTTTATGTTTTGGATATGTTCCCATATCCTTCCGGAGCAGGCCTTCACGTAGGGCACCCTCTCGGATATATTGCCAGCGACATTTTCTCAAGGTATAAGCGGCTGAAAGGATTCAATGTCCTTCATCCTATGGGGTATGATGCATTTGGTCTTCCGGCTGAGCAGTACGCTATCCAGACTGGTCAGCATCCGGAAGTGACAACCACTAAGAATATTGCAAGATACCGCGAGCAGTTGGATAAAATCGGTTTCTCATATGATTGGGACAGGGAAGTCAAAACCTGTGATCCCGCTTTCTATAAATGGACGCAGTGGGCATTTCTTAAAATGTTCGACAGCTGGTATGATACTGATGCTGATAAAGCCCGTCCCATTTCTGATTTGATAGCCAGATTTGAGACTACTGGGTATGATGGTATTTCTGCTTCTGCGTGGAAGGAGGCTTCGGCAAAGGAAAAATCGGATATTCTGATGAACTATCGCATTGCATATCAAGGCGAGACGGCAGTTAACTGGTGTCCAAAACTGGGTACGGTTCTCGCCAATGATGAGGTGAAGGATGGTCTTTCCCTGCGAGGAGGATACCCGGTGGAGCAGAAAAAGATGACACAGTGGCAGCTCAGGGTTTCTGCTTATGCTTCACGCTTGCTCGATGGTCTGGATAAGCTCGATTGGACTGATTCTCTCAAGGAGATGCAGCGAAACTGGATTGGTAAATCACAGGGAACAGAGGTTCAGTTCCTTTGCGGTGAGCAGAAAAAGGCTGTGACTATTTTTACTACCAGAGTAGATACCATTTTCGGAGTTACATTTATGGTGCTGGCTCCGGAGAGTGAGTTGGTGGACGAATTGACAACAGCTGAGAACCGGGCTGCTGTAGATGAATATCTCTTGTATGTCAAGAAAAAGACAGAACGTGAGAGAATAGCTGAAACAAAGTCTGTTACTGGTGTGTTCAGCGGTTCATACGGAATCAATCCCCTTACAGGAGAGAAAGTTCCCATCTGGATTTCCGAATATGTGCTTGCCGGTTATGGAACGGGAGCTATTATGGCGGTTCCGGCTCACGATAGCAGGGACTATGCTTTCGCCAAAAAGTTCAACCTTCCGATTGTTCCAATCATTGAGGGTTGTGATGTCAGCGAGCAGAGTTTCGATGCAAAGGAGGGAATAATGTGCAATTCGGGATTCCTCGACGGTATGGATGTCAAGACTGCCATTGAGAGAGCCAAAGACTATGTCGAGCAGAAGGGATTGGGACGTCGCAAGACAAATTTCCGTCTGCGCGATGCCATATTCTCCCGTCAGAGGTATTGGGGAGAACCTTTCCCCATATATTATAAGGATGGTATCCCTACGGCAGTTCCTTTTGACAAGTTGCCAGTGGAATTGCCTCAGATAAGCGAATTCAAGCCTACTGAGGCAGGAGAACCTCCTCTTGCACGCGCAAAGGACTGGACCTATGAGGGCTATCCTCTTGAGACCAGCACAATGCCGGGATTCGCCGGGTCAAGCGCATATTATCTTCGATATATGGATCCTCACAATTCCGAGGCTCTGGTTGATAAGGAGGTCGTTTCTTATTGGAGAAATGTGGACCTGTATATTGGCGGAACTGAGCACGCCACAGGCCATTTGATTTATTCACGTTTCTGGAATAAATTCCTTTACGACCTTGGTTATGTATGCGAGGACGAACCTTTCCGCAAGCTCATCAATCAGGGAATGATTCAGGGACGCTCGAATTTTGTGTATAGAATTGTCGGTACCAACAAATTCGTCTCATTCGGCCTGAAGGATCAGTATGATACTACTGAGATTCACGTAGATATCAATATTGTCCGCAATGATAGACTTGATATGGAAGCCTTCAAGGCCTGGAGACCCGAGTTTGCTGATGCGGAGTTTGTTCTGGAGAATGGTGAATATATCTGCGGATGGGCAGTGGAGAAAATGAGCAAGAGTATGTTCAATGTCGTCAATCCCGATGATATTTGCGCAAGCTATGGAGCCGATACTCTCAGATTGTATGAGATGTTCCTGGGCCCTCTTGAACAGAGCAAACCTTGGGATACGAAGGGTATCGATGGCGTGAATCGTTTCTTGAAGAAGATATGGCGTCTGTTCTATGACCGTGAGAAGTGGCTGGTCTCAGATGAGAAAGCTAATGCGCAGGAGCTCAAGACTCTGCATCGTCTCATCGGGAAGGAGCAGGAAGATATCGAGACATTCTCTTTCAATACCACCATCAGCGCGTTTATGATTGCTGTCAATGATCTTACTGCAATGAAATGCAGCAAGAGAGAGATACTCGAACCTCTCGTTGTGCTTCTGTCACCTTTTGCTCCTCATATCGCTGAGGAATTGTGGCAGCGTTTGGGACACGAAGATACGGTTACCTATGCGACCTTCCCTGAGTATGAGGAGAAGTATACTGTTGAGGATAGCTGTACATACGCTGTGTCTTTCAATGGAAAGACCCGTTTCACCGCTGATTTGCCCAAGAGCTTGGACAAGGATGCCGTGGAGAAGGCAGTAAGAGCAATGGAACAGACATCCAAATATGTCGGTGAGCAGAATATAGTCAAGGTGATTGTGGTCCCCGGCAAAATTGTTAACATAGTCCTTAAATAGAATGACTGTCAAGAAGGTATCGAGAGTCCTTTTGGATTATGTGATCCTGATTGTGGCGTCTTGGTTTTTCGCTCTCTCGTGGGAGGGGTTTATGATACCCAACGGGATGTCCGCAGGCGGAGTTATGGGTCTGTGTACAGTTATTCAGTTTGCGACAAGCGGGCTCATTCAAGCCTCCAGTACGTATTTCGTCATCAATGCATTGTTGCTTTTGATGGCAGTGATTTTCGTTGGGGTGAGTTTCGGTATCCGAACGGTTTTCTGTATTGTCGTATCATCATTCCTTATGAAGTGCCTTGGTGCAATGCCGGCGCTTCACAGCACTTTCGGAGAGTTCTTCTATGTTAAGGAAACTCTCTTGATTCCAGTGATTGCAGGATTTCTTGAGGCATTGGGCATAGGCCTTATTATGAGATATGGGGGAAGTACCGGAGGTACAGATATCATTGCGCTGATTATCAATAAGTACTGGCCGATATCCTTGAGCAGGGTGTTCTTGGTGTCAGACTTGATTGTCATCACTCTTGTCTTGTTTCTTCCGGACAAGACCTTTTCCGATATGTTGTACGGACTGGTTGAGGTTATTACCTTTACAGTTGTGATTGAGGCAGTTGTGGGAGGTAGGAAGGACTCATATCAGCTGATGATTTTCTCATCGAAGCATACTGAAATTGCCGACCACGTCATTTCCAATATGGACCGTGGTGTAACAGTCCTTAAGGCAAAGGGATGGTATACGAAGTCCGAAAAGGATGTCCTTCTGGTCATCATTGACCGCAAGCAGATGCCTCAATTCTCACGATACATAAAGGAAGTTGACCCTAGAGCCTTTATGACTGTCTCTCAGGTAGGTAATGTGTATGGAGAAGGTTTTGAAACCATCAGGGCCGGAATCAAAAGTGAGTTAAAAAAAGATAATTGATATGATTAGTGGCAGAACAATTCTGACCGGGATCAAAGAGTACGTACTTATTACTGTCGGCATTTTGAGCTATGTCCTGGGCTGGACTATTTTCCTTGTCCCCAACAACCTTGTGGGTGGAGGAGTTACCGGTATGGCTTCCATAGTCCAGTATGCATCTAACGGTGCAATCAAGCTGGGTGTCACTTATTTCTTCGTAAATGTAGCTCTGCTTATCCTGGCTCTCTTTACGCTGGGAAAGAATTTCGGTGTCAAGAGCGTCTATGCAATCATAATAGCTTCTATTGGCCTGAATGTGTTCCAGTCGTTGATCCCGTCCGGAATCATCACTTCTCTCGCTCTTGAAAATGGTAAACTGATGTCCACAATCATCGGAGGAATAACATCTGGTATTGGTATCGGAATGACTATGAGCCAGGGAGGAAGCACTGGAGGTACTGATATCGTCGCTCTTGTCGTAAACAAGTATAGGAATGTTTCTCCCGGGCGTATGATCCTGATGATTGACGTCGTTATCATCGGATCTTCTATCCTTGTCCCTTCATACACCCCGTCCGGAGATCTACTGCCTCTTTCTGAGAAGATTACCACAATCGTTTATGGTTTTATTCTCATTGTAGTCAACAGTACGGTTCTGGATCTCTATGTGTCCGGATCCAGACAGTCCGTCCAGGTATTCGTCTGGTCCAAGCATTATGCTGAGATTGCGGATATGATAACAGGGGAGCTTCATAGAGGTGTGACTGTACTTGATGGGAAGGGTTGGTACACCAAAGCTCCCACGCAGGTGGTGATGGTGCTGACACGTAAGTCGGATCTCAACCTTATGCTCAGAATGGTGAAAAATATTGATTCCGATGCATTCGTTTCCGTCGCATCGGTGACTGGGGTTTATGGCCGTGGTTTTGACTCGATCAAAGGATCGAAATCCCCCAAAAAGTCATAAAAAAACCATAAAAAAATTTAGACCACTTTTCAGACCACTCTTAAAATTGTTCGTTTTCATAAATTGCCGGTGTTCAAATAAACACATCAATTATGAAAACGTTCTTCTTTATCATTTCTTTATCGGGATTAGTCATTCTTTTGACTATTGACATTCTTTGTGGCGCCGGCGGGACTCTGCTTGACAGCATTTCTATGGATTTGTTGTATGCAGATGCCGTTTTATTGTTTATGCCGATGCCTCACGAGCGGCAGGGCAAATCGATTTCTTTTGTCCTGCCTTTTGTTTTGCTTGCCGTCTGTATTTTGTTTTCTATTGTCCATATGAAACAATATTTGACGGTGATTCTGATCGCATTCATTGCTTTCGATATGATTGTGAGAATGCGGGCAAAATTCTCCAAAGTCAGAGACCTTTTCAAAAGCAATGAGGTTTGGAACAATGTCTTGGATTATGTCAATCTTTTCAATGCTTTTCTTGTAATTATGTTGGTATCATTAAATTTTACGCATCCCTTTGCGAAGTGTATGGTGATTCTGGTTCAAGTGGCACTTGTCCCGATTGTCTTTTTTCAGAAAATCAATGGAAAGACTGTCATTCTTAGGAATCGTAAAGAAAAATTGATCAAATCAATAGCCAATGCCAATCTTCGGGACCCCAAGGATTATGATGACAGCTCTGAAAACAGGAGAATGGGTGCTTTGTATAAGATGGCTACTGAATATATGGAGAATAAACGACCCTATCTGGATGACAAATTCAGTCTGGAGTCTTTTTCCAGAATGCTTTTTACCAATAAGGTTTATCTGTCCCGCACGGTGAACGTCTTGTCGGGAAGAAACTTCAGACAATTTGTCAATCATTATCGTGTGCGTTATTCCACGGACCTGTTCAAGCAGGATCCCAGATTGAAGGTTGAAGAACTGGCAATGATGTCAGGCTTCCATACTGTGGTTTCCTACAATATGGCCTTCAGACTCTTTATGGATGAGACGCCGAGCGAGTGGATGCGAAGATACAGATCAACCTTGCTTTAGAAGTTCCTTTTCTTAGATGCCCTTCCAGTCACGGGGGGCAGGAATACTGAACTCCATCTCTGTCTTTTTGACCGGATGAACGAAATGAATGCTATGGGCTTGCAGGCAGATACCGCCGTCCGGGTTGGATCTGGGTGCTCCGTATTTGAGGTCCCCCTTGATGGGGCATCCTATGTGTGCAAGTTGACAGCGTATCTGGTGGTGACGTCCGGTCAATAGTTCGACTTCGAGAAGGTGATATCTCTCGGTACTTTTGATGTAGTGATATCTGAGCTTCGCAAGTTTGGCTTGACCTGCCTTGGAGGTGGTGATGTAGGATTTGTTCATTTTCTCGTTCCTGCCCATCCAGTCTTCAAGAAGCTTCTCGTCTTCTGTCGGTTTTTCACAGCACAGAGCCCAGTAGGTTTTGTGGACGGCCCCTTCCCTGAACATTTCCGAAAGCCTTTCCATCGCTTTTGAAGTCTTGGCAAAAATACATAAGCCGCTCACGGGCCGGTCCAGTCTGTGAGGTATGCCCATATATACTTTTCCGGGTTTGGAGTCTCTCTTTGCAATGAAAGCCTTGAGCGTCTCTGCCAGGCATTCGTCACCGGTCTTGTCTGATTGCACTATCTCTCCGACATTCTTGTTAAAGATAAGAATGTGATTGTCTTCGTATATTATGCGTTTTGCGACATCATCTGTCTCTATGTCCGGGAGAATTCTATATTCCATTCCTCTTGTTCTTTACAGGGCAAAGTTAACTATTGTTTATGACAAAATGGCAGAAAATCTTACTTGGCATAGGATTAGTAATTTTGATGACGTCAACAAAATTGATATAAAATTAAAAAATATAGATTATGGGAAAAATTATTGGAATTGATCTTGGTACGACAAATTCATGTGTATCAGTTATGGAAGGCAATCAGCCTACCGTTATCATCAATGAGGAGGGCACCCGTACAACTCCTTCCGTTGTAGCATTCACCGATGGAGGCGAGAGGAAGGTGGGCAATGCCGCAAAGCGTCAGTCAATCACTAATCCAAAGAATACGGTCTTCTCCATCAAGAGATTTATGGGCGAGAAGTATGATCAGGTGTCAAAAGAAGTTGCGAGAGTTCCTTATTCAGTAGTCAAAGGTGACAACAATACTCCCCGCGTGGATATCAACGGGAGACTTTATACACCGCAGGAGATTTCTGCCATTATTCTTCAAAAGATGAAGAAGATTGCAGAGGATTATCTCCGTCAGGATGTGACAGAGGCTGTCATTACAGTGCCTGCATATTTCTCCGATTCACAGCGTCAGGCTACCAAGGAGGCCGGCAAGATCGCGGGTCTCGATGTCAAGAGAATTATCAATGAGCCTACAGCCGCGGCTCTTGCATATGGTCTTGACAAGAAGAACAAGAATATGAAGGTGGCAGTGTATGACCTTGGTGGCGGTACCTTCGATATTTCCATCCTTGAGTTGGGTGACGGTGTATTCGAGGTTAAGTCAACGAATGGTGACACTCATCTCGGAGGAGATGATTTCGATCAGGTAATAATTGACTGGCTTGCTTCAGAGTTTGCATCAGAGAATGGCGGGATAGACCTCAAGAAGGATCCTATGGCTCTCCAGCGTCTCAAGGAGGCAGCCGAAAAGGCAAAGATCGAGCTTTCCAACCAGACATCAGCGGAAATCAATCTGCCATACATAATGCCGGTTGACGGTATCCCCAAGCACCTTGTCAAGACTCTTTCAAGAGCGAAGTTTGAGATGCTTTGTGATGAACTCTTCCAGAGAAGCATCGAGCCTTGTCGCAAGGCGCTTTCAGATGCTCATTTCTCTGCTTCAGACATTGACGAGGTTCTCCTTGTAGGAGGTTCCACCCGAATTCCCAAGATTCAGGAACTGGTGAAGAACTTCTTTGGGAAAGAGCCCAACAAGAGTGTCAATCCCGATGAGGTTGTTGCAATCGGTGCTTCAATCCAGGGCGGAGTTCTTGCAGGTGATGTCAAGGATGTACTTCTTCTCGATGTTACACCTCTTAGCCTTGGTATAGAGACACTTGGCGGTGTGATGACCAAATTGATCGAGAGCAATACCACAATTCCTGTTCACAAGGATCAGGTATTCTCCACAGCTGCTGACAATCAGCCTTCAGTTGAGATCAGAGTGCTCCAGGGTGAGCGTCCGATGGCTAAGGATAACAAGCAGATTGGCGTATTCCACCTCGATGGCATTGCACCTGCACCTCGCGGAATACCTCAGATTGAGGTCAGCTTTGATATCGATACCAATGGTATCCTCAGTGTGTCTGCAAAGGACAAGGCTACCGGCAAGGAGCAGAAGATCCGTATCGAGGCATCATCAGGACTCAGCGATGACGAGATTCAGAAGATGCGCGATGAGGCTAAAGCCAATGAGGCTGCTGACAAGGCCGAGAAGGAGAGAGTTGACAAAATCAACAACGCAGACGGTCTTTGCTTCCAGTGCGAGAAATTCATCAAGGAGAATGGCGACAAGATTCCTGCAGACAAGAAGAGTGCAGTGGAAGGTCCTCTCGCTTCTTTGAAGGATGCTGTCAAGGCTCAGAATATTGAGGATATTGACAAGTATACCGAGGAGATCAATAAGGTTATGGGTGAACTCTATCAGAGTATGTCCGGAGCACAGCAGGGTGGCCCTCAGGGCGGTCCCGGATTCGATCCCAATGCGGGTGGCCCTCAAGGTGGTCCTCAGGGTCCAGAAGCACCTGACGAGCAATAATCATTAAGAGCTGGATCCTCGAAGAGCCGGGGATAATACACCAGAAGGAGACTCTTAGCTTTGCAATGTCTATAGTCAATTGCAAGGGTAAGAGTCTCCCTCTTTTAGATTCTTGTTAACGGGTTAACAGCCTTTCTGATTGAAAAGAGCAGAAGCGCGATTAATCGCAGCGGCGCAGATAAGAGCAATGGTCTCACCAATCCAGAAGGAGTGCCAGATGGAAATCACGTCTGTCTTGGCAATTATGAACATCACAATAGCCACGGTCATTGTATGGAAGAAGGCGATTATCATTGCCGGGACAGTGCGCTGCCTTACGAGCAAGGTGACCTCGAAGACGTATGACAAGCCAAATCCTGGCATACAAGGGGCGAATAATCTCAGAGCATATACAGCTTCATCATAGATTGATGCATCCGAATCAAGATTGAACAGAGAAATAATCCAACCGGGGAATAGCTCAACAATGATAAAGACGAGAATGCTCATACTGCCTATGATTATTGCGGATCGACGAACCATCCGGGAGAATGACTTGTTGTCTCCTGCTCCCAGTGTCATTCCTCCGATACCTTGCAAGGCCTGCCCTGTTCCTCCCAAGAATAGATTGACAACCAGTAACAGATTCATCGTGACAGATTGGATAGCAAGGCCGCATACACTCTTTTGCTCAAGTAGCATATTGTTTACAAATAGAAGTCTGAAAAACATAAAGAGTGTATCTATGACAAGAGGCATACCTACGAACAATGCCATCTTTTTGTCAATCATTCCCATATTCTCCCAATTCAGAGCAAGTCGGCAACTCGAATCGCGGAAATGAATTAGCGCGACTCCTATGCCGACAATATATCCGACTACGCTTGCCCACGCGGCACCGGCTATACCCATATTGAGGTATTTCATAAATACGATGTCGAGGGAAAGATTGACAATATTCGAAACGATTACCGCAACGGCCACGAGCTTTGGCGCGTTGTCTGTCCTTACAAAAGCATTCAATCCGAACATCATCAACATTATTCCGCTGGTACTGATGAGTATGCGTCCGTAAGTGACAGCGTCTGTGTAGATGCTGGGGTCGTTGCTTGTAAATGTTGCGATCTTATCTATGAATATAAGACCTACGGCCATAAGGATGATCGCAGTAATGGTGTTCAGGAATATTGAAAGAGTGAAATGTCCCCTGATTTTGAAATCTTCACCGGAGCCTATGGCATAGGCCACCAGCATTGCGCATCCAGTATTCAAGAACACTGTCAGTGAGAATACCAGTTGGTTGATGGGTTGTAGTGAAGTTATGGCTGCAAGCCCGACCGGTCCGAGAATCTGTCCCGCTATGATGCTGTCAACGATCATAGACAATGTTGAGGCAAGGTTTGCCAGGACTGCCGCAATCAGGAAGGATTTAAATTGACTTAAGATATCGTTTTTCTGATTCATCTGAAAACAAAATTTATTTGAATAAACGAGAAGCGAAACTTGTCAGACTCTCTCTCCATACGTGCCACTCGTGTGCGCCCTTGAAATGCTCGTAATATACATTTTTGTAGCCCTTACCCACCAGCTGGCTTACAAAGCTCTCGTTGCCTCCGATTCTGGGATCAGTCTCACCGCAGGAGAAATAGAGAAGGTCATAATTATTGTATTTTGCCGGGTTGGAAATGAGTCCGGGCATTTCGGCTTCGGGGTCAAAAGGATCCATTCCTGCACCGCTTCCACCGATGAGTCCGGAGCTGAAAATGCCGATGGCGCAGAAAAGGTCGCCGTGGCGGAAACCTTCATAGAAGGACTGTCCGCCTCCCATCGAAAGTCCGGCTATGGCACGTCCTTTTCTTGACTTTATGACATTGTATTTCTTCTCCACGAAAGGAATGATGTCGGCAGTGAGCGAAGCGTAATTGTCAAAGCGTTTTGCTGACGTTGCAGTGTTGGCATTGTCTGGGATCTGAAGCGTAGGTGATGCATACTGGCTGGGATTGCCGTTGGGCATAACAACAATCATTTCCTTAGCCAGACCCCTCTGTATAAGATTGTCCATAATCTGTCTCGTCCTTCCCAGCTCGGCCCAGGCACTTTCGTCTCCGCCGCCGCCGTGGAGCAGATACAGTACGGGATATTTTTTGTTCTTGTTGTCTCTGTCATAGCCATAAGGGGTATAGATGAACATACGTCTGTCCATATTGTTTGTGGCGGATCTGTACCAGACTTCCTCCAGATTGCCCCTTCGGAAAGCTTCTTTATACATATCTCCATTGGCGCCATCGATAATAACGGCATTCATATAGTTTGAGACATCTCTTACCACAAAAATGTTGGAAGGGTCAAGAACTTTTACTCCGTCAACGAAAAAGTTATAGAAATACATTTCGGATTCGGGGCGGGGGAGTGACACTGACCATATTCCTTTTTCTCCTTTCTCCATATCAACTTGCTTTGAACCGTAGTCGGCCAGCCAGGAAGGGTTGACTTTTACTTGGGTGGCATATGGAGCGAAGAGTCTGAAGATTACAGATGAGTCCGTAACTTCGGGAGATATTGTCTTCTGGGCCGATGCGCTGAATCCTATCAGACACAATGTCGCGATGATTGTTATCAGTTTTTTCATTGATATTGGTATTATTGGTTTCAAATCAAGGGTGCAGTCTCCTCTCCTCTGGCTCGGGCTTCACGGATTTCAGTGGAAGAGATATTATGCATAGGGGCGTCCATAATATGAATCTTGTATTTGATCCCGATTGCGCTGCATTCTTCGAGCAATGGCTTTGACAGCTCCTGTGGGTCGAACCCGGGGCGTGGATATACATATACCCCATATTGTGAGAGCAATCTCTGATAACTTCTCCAGCCTTTCAGACGGACCAGATTGTCAGATCCGATGACAAGAGAAAAGTCTGCCAGTGGCTCACGCTCTCTCAATGCATCGAGAGTGTCAATGGTATATTGAGGCGCTCCCCGTTTCATTTCAATATCTTCGACCTTGGTATTCAACTCCGGATGGGCGTCGATGACCGCTATTGCTGCATTGAGTCTGGATTGGGCATTCTCGAGGCAGTCCTTGCTTTTGAAAGGATTCTGAGGTGATACGACCAGATATGTCATATCAAAATCCTCAACCTCAACCAAGTGCCTGAGGATGGCTAAATGACCGTAGTGGAGAGGGTTGAATGACCCGGAGAAAACGGCAATCCTCATAGCTGTTCCTGAAGATACTTGTTTACCATTGCTTCTGATTC
>DCIC01000016.1:40738-53687 GCA_002315825.1 Bacteroidales bacterium UBA1736
GCATAGCTCATCTCTTCCGCGGCCTTTGCGATTCGCGCCTCAATGTCGGCGGGGGAGTCGGTGCCGCGACCGACAAGTCTCTTTCTGAGCACTTCTATGGAAGGTGCCTGTATGAAAACAGACAAGGCCTTGTCTGCGAAATATTTTTTAAGGTTGACACCGCCCTTGACATCTACATCAAAGATGATGACCTTGCCTTCGTTCCATATTCTTTCAACTTCCTTTTTGAGGGTGCCGTAATAGCGGCCTTCGTAGACCTGCTCATATTCGACGAACTCATCCGCCTGAATTCGGCGCCTGAATTCTTCCACGTCCATAAAATAGTATTCGACTCCATTCTGCTCCGTACCTCTTGGTGGTCTGGAGGTTGCGGATATGGAGAACTGCATTTCCGGGTGGAGGGAAAGTATGTGTGAGACTATTGTGCTTTTACCGGATCCCGATGGCGCTGAGAAAATGATGACCTTATCGTTCATTGCCTGCTTTTTTCTACAAAAATAAAAAAATAACGGCTATGTGGAAAAAAATGAGTAGATTTGCGTGATTTAAGAATTCGAGTCAGAACATTTTAAATTTTAATACATCATTATGGTTTCTTACAAAGAAATAGGTCTTGTAAACACCAAGGAAATGTTTGCCAAGGCTATCAACGGCGGTTACGCCATCCCTGCTTTCAACTTCAACAATATGGAGCAGCTTCAGGCTATCATTCAGGCTGCAGCATCTGAGAAATCACCTGTTATCCTTCAGGTTTCCAAGGGCGCCCGCAACTATGCAAACCAGACTCTCCTCCGTTATATGGCAGAAGGTGCAGTCGAGTATGCAAAGGAGCTCGGTTGGGAGAAACCCCAGATCTGTCTTCACCTCGATCACGGTGACAGCTTCGAGACTTGCAAGAGCTGTGTGGATATGGGATTCTCATCAGTTATGATTGATGGGTCATCTCTTCCTTATGAGGAGAATATCGCTCTCACCAAGAAGGTTGTTGAGTATGCTCATCAGTTCGATGTTACAGTAGAGGCTGAGCTTGGCGTTCTCGCAGGCGTAGAGGATGAGGTTGCCGCTGAGGAGTCTCATTATACAAAGCCTGAGGAAGTTGTTGATTTCGCTACCCGTACAGGCTGCGATTCTCTCGCTATCTCCATCGGTACTAGCCACGGTGCATACAAGTTTAAGGCTGAGCAGTGTACACGCGACCCCAAGACAGGTAAACTGGTACCTCCTCCTCTTGCATTTGACGTTCTCAAGGGCGTTGAGGAGCAGCTTCCCGGTTTCCCCATCGTTCTCCACGGATCTTCATCAGTTCCTCAGGAGTATGTTGACGAGATCAATTCTCTCGGTGGAAAACTTCCCGATGCAGTAGGTATTCCTGAAGAGCAGCTCCGTCAGGCAGCCAAGTCTGCAGTTTGCAAGATCAACATCGATTCAGACTCACGTCTTGCAATGACAGCGGCTATCCGTCGCGTATTCAATGACAAGCCCGGTGAGTTCGATCCCCGCAAATATCTCGGACCCGCTCGTGATGAGATGAAGAAGCTTTATGTTCATAAGATTGTGAACGTTCTCGGATCAAACGGTAAAGCTGAATAATTCAGTAATCCATACTATAAACGGATGACCTGTCAGGGCCATCCGTTAATTTTTTGCCATCAGTCAGCGGCAGGGGCTGGAAACCAGACTCGCTCCGTCTCTCCGCTCGGACCTTCGGTCAAATGGTTTTCAGCCCCTGCTGCTGACAGGATGCTAATAAACCTCCATCGTAGTAATTTCTTCGGGAGCGAAGCTGTCAGTGATTCGAACACGAATCTCAGATGTATTGACAGGGTCGAAACGGACGATTTTCTTATGTCCGATTGTAGTCCCCTGCGCAATCTGCTTCCACTCTTTACCATCCTTTGCTTCAACAACAAAAGACTTCACCTTCTGCCCATTGGCGATATTTTCCTTGAGAACCACGCATTTAGGGGATTTATCTGCCGGGATCTTTGCATTCAGCTTTTTGTTACCGTCAGCAAGCTTCTCGGCAAAATAAGCATCTCTGGCAGCCTTGAAATCCATCAGTGCAGTCGAATCCGCAGCATTGATGCGGCCAGTTCTGTCCGGGGGGACATTAAGAATAAGATTGGAATTGTTTCCCACGGATGAGAAATAGATTTCCATAAGTTTGTCGGCATCCTTTACCTTGTCATCAGTCTCGGGGCTGTAGAACCAGCCGGGACGGATACTGACATCCACCTCTACAGGAATCCAATTTGCACCGTGCACATTTCCTATGCTTAGAGTGTCCGTGCTCGGAGATCCTGCTCCCGGAGTGAATCCGTCGGTGTCAAGACGAGACCAATTGGTCTCCTTTGTCTGGCCTCTTTCGTTGCCAACCCATCTGCATCCGGGTCCGACATCACTGAAAATGACAGCGTTGGGACTGAGCTCTGCGACAGTTCCATTGAACAGCGTCCAATCGTAGTCGGGAATCTTAGCCCCACCGTTGGCCCCGTCGAACCACTGCTCGAAGATAGGGCCATATTTGCTGTGGACTTCGCGCACTGTATTGGCAAACACTTGATTGTATTCGGGTGTCCCGTATGAAGGGTGGTTACGGTCCCAAGGCGAAATATAGACTCCGAAAAGAATGCCATACTTCTTGCAGGCTGCTGACAATTCTGCCAGAACATCACCCTTGCCATCCCTCCAGCTGCTCTGTGCGACTGTGTGTGTACTGAAATTGCTGGGCCATAGACAGAATCCATCGTGATGCTTGGCCGTAATAACGATGCCTTTCATCCCGGCCTCTTTGGCAATTCTTGCCCACTGCTCACAGTCAAGGGCCTCGGGATTGAAAACGTCCGGATCTTCCTGCCCGTTTCCCCATTCCACATTGGTGAAGGTGTTGGGCCCGAAGTGACAGAACATATACATTTCAAGATCCTGCCATTCCAATTGGGCTGCTGTCGGCAGGGCACCATAAGTGACGGGGTTTTCCCTGCTGCAGGCGGCGCAGAAAAGTATCAACAGGGGAATCAAGTACTTTTTCATTTGAGATTTATTAGTGCATTTTTACAAATATATATAATTGCGTGGAATTTGTTAAATTTGCCGACAAACAAATCGAAACATCAGTATTTATGGATAAGAACAGTTATGCATTGGGAATGAGCATTGCCCATAATCTGCTCCGGTCAGGTGTCACAGCCCTCAATTTTGTAGATTTCATCGACGGACTCAGGACTACTTTTCTGGGGCAGCCTACGGCTATGACCTTTGAAGAGGCGGGAAACCTTTTGAATGACTTCTTCGATAAGGTTGAAAAGGAGAAGCAGAAGGCTGGAGCCGAAATCGCTGAGAAGAAAAAGGCGGAGGGCGAGGCTTGGCTGAAGGCAAATGCGGCGCACAAGGATGTGACAGTTCTTCCCAGCGGACTTCAGTATAAGGTCATCAAGGCCGGAGAGGGGCGCAAGCCCGGACCTTCAAACAGTGTCAAGTGCCATTATGAGGGCACATTTCCTAACGGTGAGAAATTTGACAGTTCGTATGACAGAAAAGAGCCTGCTGTATTTGGTGTCACTCAGGTGATCTCCGGGTGGACCGAAGCCCTTCAGTTGATGAATGAGGGTTCTATTTGGGAGCTGTATATCCCTTATACTCTTGCATACGGTGAGAGAGGAGCAGGTGACAGCATACCTCCTTGCGCAGCACTAAAGTTTAAAGTGGAGCTCATAGAAGTACTTTAACTATTTGCCTGAATGAAGATTATCGTTGAAAGTGGCGCCACCAAGACAACCTGGTGCTCTTTAGACGTCGAAAATACCGTCCGAAAGATTGAGACCGAAGGGGTCAATATTACTTTGACGGGGGAGGGTGTGTTCAACTCACTTATGCAGAAAGCAGTTACAGCCCTGAATCCTGCAAAGGAGCCCTTGTCTGAAATTGTCGTTTACGCTGCCGGATTGACTGAACCGAAAGTCGTCGGTAATGTTTCCTATGCGTCCGATATGCTGGGGGCGGCGAGATCCTTGTGCGGAAGGCAGCCGGGTATTGTTGCAGTGATGGGCACTGGCTCAAACAGTTGTCTGTATGACGGCGAATCAATCAGCAGCCCGGTCTATTCGGGAGGGTATATCCTTGGAGATGAGGGGAGTGCCGCTTGTCTTGGCAAGCGTTTCCTCGCGGATTTCATAAAGAATCTTGTTCCTGAGACTATCGCCTCCGCTTTCAGATCCTCCTTTAAGACGGAGTATAGTGTGTTGCTGGAAAACGTTTACAAGAGCGAAACACCTTCCCGCTATCTTGGGTCACTTGCTCCTTGGATCATATCGAAGTATGATTCTGATGAGTATGTCCGCGGTCTGGTCACAGACAATATTGAAGACTTCTTCCGCAGGAGTCTCAGAAATTACGACTGCACGGCATATCCGTTGGGGATTGTGGGGAGTTTTGCTGATGCCTGCCGTGATATTCTGCCTGAAATTGCTCGAAAATATAATTTCAGAATATCATCGATTCTAAAAGATCCGCTTGAAGGTCTTATCGAATATCACAAGAGTTGAAATGGAAACAGGTGGTGACAGATATCCTTCCAAACTGCTAGAAGAAGCGGTTGATTCTATTGGCTCCCTTCCGGGAATCGGGAGCAGGAGTGCTATGCGGCTTGCCCTGCATTTGCTAAGACAACCAAAGGAAAATGTCCATCGCCTGACGACCGCTCTCAACAGTCTGGTGGATGAAGTCAGATACTGCCGTGAATGTATGATGATATCTGACGGTGAATTGTGCGGCGTATGTTCAGACCATACAAGAGACCGTAATACAATATGCGTTGTAGAGAGCCTTCGGGACGTGCTGAGCATAGAGGCGACAGGACAGTACCGAGGCGTTTTCCACGTGTTGGGAGGAATAATCTCGCCCATACACGGGATAGCTCCCTCAGACTTGAGCATACCTCTTCTGACTTCAAGAGTCGAGAGGCTTGTGGGAGAGACAGCTCCTGATACAATAGAGATAATAATGGCCCTCAGTGGGGATGTGGAAGGGGAGACCACTTCATTTTATCTTTATCGTCAACTGTCTCGCTTCGGAGTGAGATTCTCTACCCTTGCCCGAGGCCTTGGGTTCGGGGATGATCTCGAATATGCCGACTCGCTCACTTTGGGCCGGAGCATTATTAACAGACAAGTATTCAAACCATGACAATTATTGCTTACATTGTTTTTGCATTATCTCTGTGCGCTGATTGCTTTGCCGTGAGCCTTTGCTCCGGGGTTGGCATCAAGAAGATTTCGAAAACAAATGTTCTGGTAATCAGCCTGACATTTGCCGTAATCCAGACCGGACTTCTTCTTGCCGGATGGGCTTTCGGCTACCTTATGCTGGGGATAGTGGAGAGGATAGCCCATTGGATAGGATTCCTGCTTCTCCTTTATGTTGGCGGCTCAATGGTCCTGGAGGGGATTAAGGGCGAGGGGGAATCGAGGGATTTGAACGGAATACTGAATGTTGTGCTGGGCGGTTTGGCTACAAGTATCGATGCGCTTGCAGTCGGAGTCTCACTGTCTATGGATAAAATGGATTGGAATGGTATCAGAGGCAATGCCATTGCCGTTTTCGCTGTCACTGCCCTATCTGTCGTGACGGGGATATATGGGGGAAAGACTATCGGAGCCAAAGTCGGGGTCGCCGCCGAAATCATTGGAGGCAGCGTCTTGATATGCATAGGTATTGGAGTTCTGATTTAATTTATTATATTTGCGCGGCTTAATAGCCGATTTCGCGCGTAAGTTTAACCCTTCCGACAGATTGCCGGGAATAATCAGGACGGACTATGACAAGCATTTTCTATAGATCCGACTCTGAGATACTTCTCAGTCAAAAGGTTACGGATCTTTCTCGTATAGAGAGAGACAAAGTTCTTTGGGTGGATCTGCTTGACCCGTCGGGAGAAGAAAAAAGAGCTGTCGAGACTTTTCTTGATACTCAGATCCAAAGCAGAGCCCAGGCAGAGGAGATTGAAAGTTCATCCCGCTTCTTCGAGAATGACAAGGCGATTTTCGCCAATACCAACTTCATTTCTCCGGCAGCTGATGAAATGGCGATGGATCCTGTGTCTTTCATTATTTCCGGAAATATTCTGACGACACTCAGGGAAATCCCCCTTCGCTCATTTGACTTGCTTCAGAGAAAGATTCAGGCCCGTCCCAACCTTTTCCCTGACGGGTTTACGGTTTTCTTCGAAATTATGGATAAGCGTGTGGATCTCGATGCCGATATCATTGAGCTCCTCAGTCAGGATACCGCGCAGTTCAGCAAGAGAATCAACCAGCAGGAGGACGTAAATGAGGAATTCCTTCTGGATATCAATCAGCTTCAGGAAAACCTTATGCTCGTAAGAGAGAATATCGTCGATAAGCAGCGCTTGATTTCCAACATTCTGAAGAGTGACCACTGTCCCGATTCGATGGATAAGAAATTGGGCACCCTTCTCAGGGACATAGCATCCCTTATCAATCATACCAATTTTAATTTCGAACGTCTTGAGTACCTGCAGGATACTGTAGTAGGTATCATCAATCTCGACCAGAACAGGATTATGAAACTCTTTACTTTCATTTCCCTGCTTCTGATGCCTGCGACCCTTGTTGCCAGCTTCTACGGAATGAACGTGTATCTTCCTTTCTCGGACAAGGTGTGGGCCTGGGTAGGCATCATCGCCATAATGGCGGTTATGGTGTTTGGCATATGGATAATTTTTAGGAAAAAACATATGCTTTAATGAGTCCTTCCGCGTTGATTCTTTGTTTATTGTAAAAAACTGACTATATTTGCCCGCTTTTGAAAACCAGCCGATTTTTCGAAGCGGGTTTTCAATACAATACATAATGTTAAACCCCTAGTTTGTTATTTTTAAACAATTATGGCAGAAGAAATTAAGAACAAAGCTCTCAACGCTTCAATCGCACCCGAGGATTTTGACTGGGCAGCATTTGAAGGTGGAGACATCTACGGTGGCGCAGACAAGGCGGCTATCGATGAGGCTTATGACAAGACCCTTTCAAAGGTCGTAGAAAATGAGGTTGTTGAAGGTGAGGTAACCGCTATCAACAAGCGTGAGGTTATCGTTACTATCGGAGGAAAGAGCGAGGGCGTAATATCAGCTCCCGAGTTCCGTTACAATCCCGATCTCAAGGTAGGTGACAAAGTTGAAGTTTTCGTAGAGTCAGCAGAGGACAAGAAAGGTCAGCTCGTTATTTCCCACAAGAAGGCACGCGCCCTCAAGTCTTGGGACAGAGTAAACGAGGCATACAATTCAGGCGAAATCGTCAAAGGTTTCGTGAAGACCCGCACAAAGGGTGGTATGATTGTGGATGTATTCGGCATCGAGGCCTTCCTTCCCGGTTCACAAATCGATATCAAGCCCATCAGGGATTATGACGTATTCGTCAATCAGACAATCGACTTCAAGATTGTCAAGATCAATCAGGAGTTCCGCAATGTAGTCGTTTCTCACAAGGCGCTTCTCGAAGCTGAGCAGGAGCGCAAGAGATCCGAGCTCATCGGCAAGCTCGAGAAAGGACAGATCCTTGAGGGTACAGTCAAGAATATCACCAACTATGGTGTATTCGTTGACCTTGGCGGTGTTGACGGTCTTATCCACATCACTGACCTCTCTTGGGGACGTATCAATCATCCCGAAGAGGTTGTTACTCTTGACGAGAAGATCAAAGTCGTTGTTCTCGACTTCAATGAGCAGCAGAAGAGAATCGCTCTCGGTCTCAAGCAGCTTTCATCACATCCTTGGGACAACCTTGATGCAAACCTCAATGTAGGTGACAAGGTTAAGGGTAAAGTCGTTCTCATCGCTGATTACGGTGCATTCGTGGAGATTGAGCCCGGTGTTGAGGGTCTTATCCACGTATCTGAGATGTCTTGGTCACCCAGACTTCACTCTGCACAGGAGTTCCTTAAGATCGGTGACGAAGTTGAGGCTCAGATTCTCACACTCGACCGCGAGGCACGCAAGATGTCTCTCGGACTCAAGCAGCTCACATCAAATCCTTGGGAGAGCATCCGTGAGAAATATCCTATTGGAAGCCAGCAGAAAGCAGTCGTACGCAATATTACCAATTTCGGTGTATTCGCAGAGCTCGAGGACGGTGTCGAGGGACTTGTTCACATCAGCGATCTCTCTTGGAACAAGATCAAGCATCCTTCTGAGATGATAAACGTAGGTGACTCTATCGACGTTCAGATTCTTGACTTCGATGAGACAAACCACAAGCTCAGCCTTGGACACAAGCAGCTTCTTCCTAACCCTTGGGATGAGGTTGAGGCTAAATATCCAGTTGACTCAGTAGTTGAGGGAAAGATTGCTTCTATCTCTGACAAGGGAGCTAATATCACTCTCGATTCTGAGGCAGAAGGTTTCGCATTCACTCGCGAACTCGTTAAGGAAGACGGAAAGCAGGCTGTTGCAGGTGAGACACTCTCATTCAAGGTTGTCGAGCTTCGCCGCAGCACACATCGCATCCTCCTCTCACACGTAAGGACTTACGCTGAGGCTAAGGAGAAGGCAGCTGCAGCTGAGGTTGATACCACCAAGAAGGCTGTCAAGAAGATCAATTCCAACCTTGAGAAGACAACTCTCGGTGACATTGATGCTCTCGCAGCTCTCAAAGACAAACTTGAGAAAGGTGAGTAATCCTTAATAGATGGATTTTAGCATAAAAGTATTGGGCACGGCTTCGGCCATGCCCATTTCTGATAGAAATCCAAGCGCCCAGGTACTGTCCGTGCACGGGCGCTTGTTTCTCATAGATTGTGCAGAAGGGACTCAGAAACAGTTCCGTAAGGCGCACCTGTCTTTTATCAAGCTCGAAGCTGTATTCATTACTCACATCCACGGAGACCACGTCTTCGGAATCTTTGGACTCTTGTCCACTATGGCTATGTATGGACGTACTCAAGAGTTGCATATCTATGCCCCATCTTCTTTTGGCGGAGTCTTGAATTTCTTCAAATCATATTTCGGAGAAGGGGTCAATTTTGAGATTATCCATCATCCATTGAAGATGAATTCTCCTGAACTTGTTCATACATCCAAGCATATCACAGTCACAGCCTTCCCTTTACGCCATAAAATCGATTGCTATGGTTTCCGCTTTGATGAGATTCCTACTCCTCGAAAACTCGGCAGGCCCGATTGGAAACCATTCAGTTACGCATATTGCAGTGATACTATGCCTTTTCCTGAGCTATCTGAGTGGGTGCGTGGCGTGCGTCTGCTCTATCACGAGTCCACGTATCTTGAGGAATTTGCCGACAAGGCGGCCCAGCGTTTTCATTCTACAGCGGCTCAGGCTGCCAGGTGCGCTCTCGATGCTGGGGCTGAGAAACTGATTCTTGGGCACTATTCGTCAAGAATACACGATCTGAGTCTGTTCTTCAAAGAAGCTTCAGCCATCTTCCCTAATACAGTGACTGCTGAAGATGGAGACACTTTTTCTTGATTTTCTCGGCAGGAAACATTAATTTGCGTGGAATGAAAAGAATCATTACAATCGCTTTTGCCCTGGTCGCACTGCTGGTGATGTTTTGTTCGGCCGATCAGACACCGCAGCAGAGATATATCGACCGTTTTGCCTCTTTGGCTGTGTCGGAAATGTATAGAAGTGGAGTGCCGGCGAGTATTACATTGGCGCAGGGACTGCTTGAGTCCAACAGCGGTCAGTCTTACTTGGCGACAGAAGGAAACAATCATTTCGGAATCAAGTGTCATTCTGATTGGAAGGGAAAGACCATACACGCGGATGATGACCAGCTAAATGAATGTTTTCGCAAGTATGATGATGTATTGGATTCATACGCCGACCATTCCGACCATCTGAGATATTCGCCCCGATATCATTTTCTCTTTGATTATCCTATTACTGATTATAAGTCCTGGGCTTATGGGCTTTCAAAAGCGGGCTATGCTACTGACAGACAATATCCTTCAAAGCTGGTCACCTTGATAGAGAATTATTCTCTTGCGAAGTATGACAAAATGAAGCCTTCGGATTTTGATAGTTCCTCTCACCTTTTCCCCAGTTCCAAATCTGCGCGGGGAGGACAGAATATTTCGGAAGGCAACGATCCCCAATCAGAGGAGGAGATGCTCCCTTCCGGGAAGAAATCCCAGAAGAGGGTAAAGGTCAAGAAAGTACGTAAGGCGGCAAAAAATACATCGCGTTCCGATCTTATCATTGAAGAGGCCATTCCTGAATCTCCAAATGCATTGGCGGAGCCAAGGGCGGCTGTTTCTGAGCAGTTTGTGGTGGCTCTTGACAGACGCACTTATCTGCAGAACGGTGTCCCATTCGTTTACTCAATAGAAGGAGACAGCTATAGGATCCTTGCTGAAAGGAACAATCTCTTCTATAGAGAGATTTTGAAATTCAATGATTTGACCGCGGATGAGACCCTTGCCCCGGGTACAATCGTCTATCTTCAGGCCAAGAAGAATTATGCAAGGAAGGGCCTTGACAAATACATAGTTGAAAAGGACGGCGAGTCTCTGCGTGACATTTGTCAGCAGTATGGTGTCAAGATGAGTTCAATCAACCATTTGAATGGTTTTTCATCCACCCATAGATTGCGCGAAGGTGACACTATTCTTTTGAGAAAGTAATGAAGTTAAGGAAATTCATAATCCCTGTTTTTGTTTTTCTGCTGTTGATCCCGTCCATTGTTTTCTGGATCTGGTACGCGGATAACCGAATGCCCAATTTCTGCAAAGAAGCTATTGTGTATATCTATCCCGGTACGAGTGCTCAGGAGGCGCTTGAGACAATTGCTGCCGAGGCGAGGGCAAAGCGTTTCTCTAGTCTTTCACGCTCATTCAGAAAGAAACAGGTGGATACCTACATCCAGCCTGGTTGCTATATTATAAAGGAAAGTTACACCAGCGTATATGTGGCCCGGATGCTCAATAATTGCTGGCAGAGTCCGGTGAAGATGTCCTTGAACGGGACCGTGAGGTCTGTCAGTCAGATAGCCTCCAAGATATCATCCCAGATGCTCGCCGATTCAGCATCCATAGCTACGGCATTGTGTGACAAGGAATTGCTGTCTTCATATGGCTTCTCCCCGACTAGCATACTGAGTATGTTCATCCCGGATACCTATGAAATCTTTTGGACTGCGTCAGCAAAGGAAATCCTGGACAGGTTCAAATCTGAATATGATGCATTCTGGACAAAAGAGAGACTTTCCAAGGCTGCCGCTCAGGGCCTTTCCAAGGAGCAGGTGTCAATACTTGCTTCTATAGTCTCCGGAGAGACCAACTATGAGCCCGAGATGCCAAGGATAGCAGGAGTATATCTCAATAGACTTCATAAAGGAATGAAACTCCAGGCTGATCCCACTATTGCATATATCCTGAATTATCAGGTAAACCGGATCCTTCTAAAGCACCTTCAGATAGATTCCCCATATAATACATATCGTTATGCGGGTCTGCCTCCCGGCCCCATTGCGGTCCCCTCGAAGTCTTGTCTTGAGGCTGTGCTTAATCCTGAGGGGGATTATCTGTTCTTCTGTGCCAATTCGACTTTTGATGGGACGCACTTGTTCGCAAAGACACTGAGCGAGCATATGAAAAATGCAAGGGCATTCCAGAAGGCATTGAATTCAAGGCCAAAATAGTTTACTTCTTCTCCTGCCAGAGTACCTTCTGTACTCGGTAGGGGTATTTATCCTTAAGGCGAGGAGCATTGGGACAGTCTTCTCTGTGGATTTTGATCCCTTCTGTTCTTGTGACAAATCCGAAGACCTTATCTCCATACTGAGGATTGCAGCAGGCTGACATTCGGTATTCCAGGCCCCTCACTCCTTTGGCGTTGATGACGAGAATCTCTTCGTTTGCGACCCATTCCTTCTTGTTTTCCTTCTTTTCCTCCTGATGTGAGTTGCGGATTACAAGGAGCTCGGGGTTTTGAATATAGTTTTTGATGTCATCCACACTTATCACTTCATCCGAGATAGCTGCCATAAAGCTGATGACGGATGAATATTTCAAGTGATGCATCATAGCGTGAAGCAAATCGTCCGGAAGCTCCATCTTCCAGTTTTTGAGCCTTCGGTTGAGTATTTCTCGTCCGTGGGCGGCCTTCTTCCTGACTTCAGCATCAAGCTCCAGCTTGATTTTGTTCCTGGCCTTGGCTGAAACTACCCAGTTGAGCCAATCTGCATTTGGCTTCTGGTTTTTGCCGCTCATTATCTCCACTATGTCTCCGGTGTGGAGAGGCTCCTTTATGGATACAGCTTTCCCGTTGATACGACCTCCGGTGCAACGGCATCCGAGCCCTGTGTGGATATTGAATGCGAAATCAAGAACTGTGGCCCCCGCCTGGAGTATTCTCAACTCTCCCGTAGGGGTGAACACGAATATTTCATTTGCCGGTGGCTTCGGCAAGTCTTCGGCCTTGGACTCGAAGGGATGCTCCAACTGATATCTGACGGAGGACAGCCATCCGTCGAGTTCGGCGCTTTTCTTTATGCCTTTGTATGACCAATGAGATGCGAGTCCGTTCTCGGCAAGATTATCCATCCTTTTTGTCCTGATCTGCACTTCTATGTATGCACCGGATTTATTCTTGACGGTTATGTGAAGACTTTCATACCCGTTTGACTTGGGATTGCTGATCCAGTCTCTCAAACGGGAAGTGTCCGCTTCATACTCTTCGGTTACATACGAATACACTTTCCAGCACAAGTCACTTTCGGTCGTCCTGTCAGAATCGCAGTCGATGATAAAACGGATGGCGAAGACATCAAAGACACCCTCGAAAGATACTTTCTGCTTCTCCATTTTCTTGCTGATGGAGTATGCTGACTTTGTCCTGATCTTGAGCTTATAGTGTATGCCTTCTTCCGATAGCTTTCTCTCGAGAGGATGTATGAACTCGTCAGTGAGCTTTAT
>DCIC01000016.1:53835-54931 GCA_002315825.1 Bacteroidales bacterium UBA1736
CATAAGGGTCTCGAGATTTTTGTTGTCTCTGGAAGATTTTGGGAACGAGCTCAGATTTCTCATTACCTCAAGTCTGTCCGCGATTTTCAATACGGTTACTCTCGGGTCTGAGGAATACTGTACGATAAGTTTTTTATAGTTTTCGGCCTCGAGTCTTGTATCCTTGGGCTTGATTGTGGCAATCTTGTTCAAACCGTCCACCATTGTCATCACATCCTTGGGGAAACCTTCCACTATGGTGTCCGGATGCATACGGAGAGCTTCGTGCAGGTAAATGGCAGCAACGCATTCGGCGCCGAGTCCAATCTGGTCGGTTACAATTCTTGCCACCCCGTCGGGATGTTCGATGAAGGGATGCCCATCGTGGCGAATATCGTCCCGAAGGGCTTCATAGGCAATCGCCCGGGCTCTCTGAATTATTTCTTCGTTACTTATCACAAATACAAATATCGAAAAATTAATCAGAACTCCATACTTTCAGATATTGTTCGAGTGCCCACATTTCGTCTCTGAATTTTGCGGCTTGAGAGAAATCCAGCTCGGCGGCAGACTTTTGCATCCGCTTTCTGTCTTCTTCGACCATTTTTTCAACCTGCTCTCTTGACATCGAACGAATGACGGGATCCTGAAGGACGGCGGCCAGGTCGGCAGTAATGAAACCTTCTTTGAAGGCGCTTTTGTCTTCTCTTTTGTAGTCGTGTCCGAATCCGACGGACACATTTCCTCTCCCGAGTTCCGATGGCGTGGGAATATATGTGGGTGAGTCGTAAGAATTCGGTGCACTTATACGCCCGGACGGACTGTTGGTCCAAACGGCACCCTTTGCGCTTTCGAGCTCTGAGATGAGGACATTGTGCTTGACTTTGATTTGCTCCGGAGTGATATTGTGGAGCTTATTGTATTCTATCTGCTTTGAACGCCTTCTGTTTGTCTCTCGAATAGTCTCGTCCATAGATTTGGTGATATTGTCTGCGTACATTATCACCAGACCGTTTACGTTTCGTGCGGCTCTTCCTGCCGTTTGTGTCAGAGCGCGACCTGTACGCAGGAATCCTTCTTTGTCGGCATCCAGAATGGCGACGAGTGATACGGAAGG
>DCIC01000016.1:55012-56660 GCA_002315825.1 Bacteroidales bacterium UBA1736
ATCTCGACTCTTTCTGCGGTGTCAACATCCGAATGGATATATCGGCAACGGATACCTATCTTGGCGAGATACTCGTTGAGCTCTTCTGCCATTCGCTTGGTAAGGGTGGTGACAAGCACCCTTTCGTCCCTTTCCGAACGTAACCTTATTTCTTCCACCAGATTGTCCACCTGATTCTCGATGGGGCGCACTTCAATTGGCGGGTCCAACAATCCGGTCGGCCGTACGACCTGTTCGACTACCAGACCCTCGGATTTCTCAAGCTCGTAGTCGGCCGGGGTGGCGCTGACATATATTTTCTGACCCGTTATGGCTTCAAATTCGTCAAAGGTGAGTGGCCTGTTGTCAGCGGCTGCCGGAAGTCTGAATCCATACTCCACCAGAACGGACTTTCTGGAATGATCTCCTCCATACATTGCGTGAACCTGTGGAAGGGTCACGTGACTTTCATCGATGAAGGTAATGAAGTCTTTGGGAAAATAGTCGATAAGGCAGAATGGCCTCTGCCCCGGTTTTCTGCCGTCGAAATATCTGGAGTAATTTTCAATCCCGGGGCAATAACCCATTTCCTTTATCATTTCAAGATCGTATTCCACCCTCTGTTTCAGACGTTTTGCTTCCATACCCTTTCCGATGGATTCAAAATATTCCATCTGATTGAAAAGGTCATCCTGAATGCTGCTGACTGCTGCGATACTTCTTTCCTTGGTGGTCACGAAGTTGTTTGCGGGATAGATATTGATTTCATCAATGGATTCGAT
The DNA here is from genome assembly GCA_002315825.1 of Bacteroidales bacterium UBA1736. Lineage (GTDB taxonomy): Bacteria > Bacteroidota > Bacteroidia > Bacteroidales > UBA932 > Cryptobacteroides. The sequence continues at coordinate 55,774 of DCIC01000016.1, forward strand.
GCGCGCTGAGGTGACGGGGTCTATTATCGAAATACTGTCGACTTCATCTCCGAAGAATTCAATCCTTACCGCATCGTCGGCACCGGAAAGATAAACGTCAACCGTATCGCCCCTGACGCGGAATGATCCTCTTTTGAATTCGGCTTCAGTCCTTGAGTATAAAGCATCCACAAGCTTGTACAAAAGGCGGGTCAGACTCCTTTGCTCTCCTTTCTTCACGCATACGGTCTGCTCGTGGAAATCATCGGGATTCCCGATTCCGTACAAGCAGGAAACGCTTGAAATGACAATGACATCCCTTCTCCCGCTGAGCAGGGAGCTTGCAGCGCTGAGACGCAATTTCTCAATCTGATCATTGATGCTCAGATCCTTTTCAATGTATGTGTCACTGGATGGGATGTATGCTTCCGGTTGGTAGTAATCGTAATAGGATACGAAATATTCGACTGCATTTGACGGAAAGAAACTCTTGAATTCTCCGTACAACTGGGCTGCCAGAGTCTTGTTGTGGCTGAGAATCAGGGCCGGCCTCTGCAACTTCTCTATGACATTTGCCATAGTGAAGGTCTTACCGGATCCTGTGACGCCGAGCAGAGTGACGTTGCCTACCCCCTGGCCGAGGATATTGCACAACTCGCTGATTGCTGCCGGCTGATCTCCGGAAGGGCTGTATGGTGATTCCAGCTTGAACTTCATCAGGAGTATAAAAACCGCTTGATACTGAGCTTGGGCGTCTTCTCAAAAGGAGAAAGTACTACCTCGACTTTTGTGATTTGGCTATATGAGGGGAGACTCCTGTTGGAATTGACTCTGACATTCTCGGGGATGTCGGAGATGGTCTCCTCGTCGAGTTTGTCTCGCTTGATGGCATCCTGGTCGAGATATAC
>DCIC01000016.1:56721-57545 GCA_002315825.1 Bacteroidales bacterium UBA1736
TGGTTGTTGATGATTGCTTCAACTTCTTCCGGATAGATATTCTGTCCATTTGCGGACAATATCATACTCTTGGCTCTTCCTTTGATGAATAAGTTGCCGTGCGAATCAATTATGCCAAGATCGCCGGTCCTGAGGTAGCCGTCATCCGTAAACAGATTTTCAGAAGCTTCAGGATTGTTGAAGTATCCCATACAGATATTGATGCCCTTTGCCTGAATCTCACCGGCAATATGCTGAGGGTCTTCGGAGTCGATTCTGATATCCAGAAAATCCACGGCTTTTCCGCACGAGCCGGGTACATATTTCGACGGGTCCTCATAAGTGAGCAGCGGGCAGGCTTCGGTCATCCCGTAACCTACGAGATAGGGGATGTGAGCTTTGTGAAAACACTTCTCTACTTCGGGATTGAGGGCGGCACCTCCCATAATGAAATATTGTACCTGACCTCCGAATGCTTCGCACAGTGACTTTCCGATTTTTTTATAGACGAACGATCTGACGAGAGGAATGTGAGTCAGTATTTTCATTGACGTCTTTTCAAGAACGGGTTTGATAGAGGATTTGTACACCTTTTCGAGGACAAGGGGTACACTGACTACCATATATGGCTTTACATCCTTCATCGCTCTCAGAAGCAGAGACGGAGACGGAGCTTTCCCCAGATAGAAAATATGTACGCCATAGCAGATGGGATACATAAGTTCGAAGGCAAGGCCATACATATGAGCCATAGGCAGCATCGACACGATAGAATATTTCGGGTTTGCGTTTGTCCGTCTGAAGGAATAATCAATCATTGCTGAGAAGCTCTCGAATTTCAGCAT
>DCIC01000016.1:57668-67368 GCA_002315825.1 Bacteroidales bacterium UBA1736
AGCTCCAGATTGTCATAGGTTTTCTGAATTTCTCCATCGTGGGAGAACAGTATGGAGAAATCCTGGACATTGATGGCAGACTTGATGTTTGGGAGTTTGGATTTGTCAAGCTTCTTCCAGATGTCCGAGTCAGTGAAGAGCATCACGCTCTCGGAGTGATCGACAAGGTTGACGATGCTGTCCGGAAGAAAATCAGCCAGAATAGGTACGACTACGCTTTCATAGGTATTGATGGCGAGGAAAGAAATGGCCCACCTTGCGGAATTCCTGGCACAGATTGCAATCCTGTCGCCTTTTTTGATACCTGTCCTCTCAAACATGATATGGAATTTCTCAATGATGCGGGCGATATCTCCGTATGTGAAATCTTCTCCTTTGTAATCGCTGATGACCGGATTGTTCCATCCGGCTTTCATTGATTCCTGCAAAGTCTCTAAGTAGTGTTTCATCGTGATTCTGTAATTGACGTTTGCAAATTTACGGCATCCTCTTGGTTCGAACAAAGAGATTTTGCATATATTTGCGTAAATGGCACATTCGTGGCGAAATATTGGGGCGGATGTGGCGAATTCAATCAATCCAGTGGCCAAATTATGACAAGTAAACCTATTGTTGCCATCATTTACGACTTTGACGGGACTCTTTCGCCCGGGAATATGCAGGAATTCGGCTTTATCCAAGCCATAGGACAAACCCCTAAAGAGTTTTGGACAAAGAGTGATCTCATCGCTGCTGACCAGGACGCAAGCGGTGTCCTGTCATATATGAAACTTATGTTTGATGAGTCCAGAAAGAACGGCATCGAATTGCGCCGGGCCAGTTTCAATGAGTTCGGTAAAGGCATTCAGCTCTATGACGGAGTGAAAGAATGGTTTGCCGCAGTCAATGAATATGGTCGGAAGAAGGGGCTGAAAGTTGAGCATTATATCAATTCGTCGGGCCTTACTGAGATAATAGAAGGCTCACCTGTGGCTCACGAATTCAAGCATATCTTTGCGGGGAAGTTTCTCTATGATGATGACGGCATAGCTCAATGGCCGGCGAATGCCGTGGACTACACTGCCAAGACCCAGTTTCTTTTCAAGATAAGCAAAGGGATATTTTCATCCAGGGATAACAAGATTGTCAATTCTTCCATTGCAGAGGATAAGAAGAGAGTACCTTTCCCAAATATGATATATTTCGGCGACGGTGAGACTGATGTACCCTGTATGAAGATTGTAAATATGTTCGGAGGCCATTCCCTTGCCGTATATGATCCTGCCAATGACAAGAAGAAGGCAGGGGCTATGAAATTGAAAAGGCAGGGAAGAGTCAAATTTGCCGTCCCTGCCGTTTATTCCCGTGAGAGCAAAGCCTATCGGATAGTCTGCGCCATCCTTGACAAAATCAAGGCTGACAATGAACTTACTGTGCTAAGCCGCTGAACGTGTTCTCCACAAGAGCGTCATAGACCCCGGCTCGCTTTGCCAGATCGAATACATTGATTCTTGCCCGCATAACTTGTACGATTGGGGTCATTTCTCTCAATTGAGACCAACTGACGCCAATCATTTCCGGCTTGTAGGGTGCGCCCGATTCGCGAAGAAGCCTTTCCATCTTCTCGAAACTGTAGCATTGTTTCCGTATTTTCTCTTTGAATTCGGGCCAGAGGGCTTTCAGGTCGCTTAGCTGCCTATGTACGGTCTGCCGGTCATCGTATTTCTTGCTTATCATTTCATATCCCAGATCGGGGGATACGAAGTCCTTGCACACCTGTCTGGCTCTTGACTGTTCTTCCTCGAGTGACGGCCATTGAGCTGAGCATTTGTCGGGGTCAATGCTGCTGAAATCAAATTTGAGGAACTCATCAATGACAGCACACATCAGCAGAGTTCCGATGGCCACTTGGAAGCCGTGGGATTGAGACTTGCCTTTGAATGTGTGGTGGGTCATATCCAGAATATGACTGTACAAGTGGTCGGAACAAGAGGCGGGGCGGCTTGATCTTGCGGCCTGCATCGCGAAACCGCTCAACACCAGACCTTCGAAAATGGACGAAATGTCACCCTTGTCCAACAGCTCGTCTATGTCATTTTGAAGAATATCCCAGGCTTTAGGAATTATCGGCTCGGTCTTGAACAAATCAGCGATCATCCATTCTGCGCCTGCGGGAATTTTAGCTGCCAGATCCGCATATCCGGCGGCAGTCATCTCGGCGGGAGCATTTTCGATTACACCCAGATCTGCAATAATAACAAGGGGCGCAGGGCAATTGAATGTCTGTTTGAGACCCTGATACGAGATGGATGCTCCAAATGAAGAATACCCGTCAACGGAAGCGGCAGTAGGGATGGTGAGATATTGCTGCCCCAGATGGAAGGAGGCGAGCTTGCAAAGGTCATTGATGACACCGGAACCTACAGAAACAGCGATGGCGCCGGCCTGAGCCAACTCTCTTTCTACGTCTTCCACATATTTCCATTCTGCGTGGAACTCCTTGTCGGGTATGATATAATAAGAGATATCCAGACCCTCCTTGAGGAAATACTCGTACACTTCTTCTCCGGCTACTTTCCAAGTGTTGCAGTCTGCAATGATCAGGGCTTTTCTGTCAGGGAAATACTCCTTGAAATAAGCAGGGGCGAGACGCAGATGGTCATACCCCATCTCGAATACCTTTGTGTCGGTAGCCGCCGCAAGGGCGTTGGCGATTCTTTCTTTGGCTGTCATAGTTTCAATAATCCTGTTTGACAAATGTAACTATTTTGTCTATTTTTGCAGTCCATTTTCCCCGTTTATTATGCGCAGAATCCTATATTTTATTTTCGCTTTCTTTCTCTTACCGCTTGTTTCAACGGCTCAGTCACCGTCCGTTCCGAATTCCATCCGTTTCGCGGGAGAAACCATCAAGTTTGACCGCCCCGATCTGTATGAGAGAATGGACAGGGAACTGATAGCCTTTACATATTCGCATACCAATTCCATTCTGATGCTCAAGAGAGCCGATAAGATTTTCCCTATCGTCGTACCTATCTTGAAGGAAAACGGGATACCCGAGGACCTGAAATACCTTATGGCCATCGAAAGCAATCTTGATCCCAACGCATTGTCGCCTGTCGGTGCAGCAGGTCTTTGGCAACTGCTCCAGTCAGTCGGACGGGAGAGAGGGCTTGAAGTCAATGCAAACATAGATGAAAGATACAATATCGAGAAGGCTACCCGCGCTGCCTGCAAATTCCTTCGGGATGCTTATGGGAAATATGGCAACTGGATGACTGTCGCTGCCTCCTACAATGCCGGGATGGGAGGCATTTCCTCTCGTCTTGGTTCTCAGCATCAGACAAATGCGATGGATCTGTGGCTAAAGAATGAGACTTCGAGATATATGTTCAGGATTTTGGCTGCCAAGATGATGTTTGAAAACCCGTCGTCATTTGGGTTTAAGATTTCTCCTTCTGACAGATACAAGTATTATCCCCCGAAAGAGATTGTGACCGTGACGGCACCCGTTCCTGACCTTGTCACTTTTGCTGAAGAGCACGGCACTACTTATGCGAGACTCAAGGAGGCCAATCTATGGCTTCGCGAGTCAAAGCTCAATAATGCTTCGGGTAGGACCTATAAAGTCATCATCCCTTAGGGGATCTCGTAGATAAGGAAATACCCGCAGCGAGTGAACTTCCTGCCCTTGACGAATTCCGCCATCTGAGGGTAGCGCTTCAGTCTGTTTGATTTTATGACCAGAAGGCAGTTTTGGGGAGGGTCAGCCATAAAGGCATCGATGTCCACCCACTTCGTCCCTATAGGAATGTCGGTATAGAATGGCATTATCTCTGTCCGGGATATACCATAGGTCTCGACGGTCATTCCTCGATTTTCGTCAATACGTTCAATTTCTCTGGCCAGCGGTCCGTATCCGATGAACGGATTGATGTCGGGCATAGAGAAAGACGCACAGAACACCATAGCGAAGATGGTGCAGGAGAGGATGCCGGAGGATATTATCCAATCCTTCTTCCTGATAGCGATAAATGCAGAAGCCAGCGATCCCGCGGTGAGGATGATCATTGCTGAAATCACCGTCCAGTTGCGCACAAACCCATATTCTTCGGTCAGGTCAGATGCAAATTGGAATGAAGAGGAGAGCACCGGCAGCAGAATGACCGCCAGACCTGTCATCGCCAGAATAACTGCCGGAATTGCGATGGAAATGGAATCCCATCCCTTGATTCTCTTTTGTCTGACAGAGGAGTCGGGCTGCAAATAAACCAGGAAGGGAATTATGGGGACCAGATATACTGCCAGTTTTGAGCTGAACCCCGACAGCATAATAAAAGTGCCGAATACTGCGCAGGCGAACAATTTCCGGGTGTCATCCAATGACTTCCGCCGTGCAATGCAATGGACTAGTCCCGGTATCATTAGAAGGAACCAGGGGGCCGCCACGTACCATATCGCCAGAAAATAGTACCAGAAGGGTTTTTTATGATGGAAGGCGTTTACGGCTCTGTCCACAGTCTGGTGAAATAGCAGGTCCTTGATATAATCGATGCCTCCGTCCCTATACGCCATAAACAGCCAGATGAAGCTCAAACCCGCCAGTATCAGCCAAGTCTTCCACCCCAGCCATTTCCCTATTTCTTTGAATCTTTTCTGGGCGGCGATGAAAAGGGCCACTGTGACGATGGGCATCAGTAACCCGACCGGACCCTTTGTGAAGAGCGCGAGAAACGTCCATACCGGGAACAGATAGCTATACAGGACGGCTCCCTTCTTTCCGCAGTAGTGCCGGTGGAAAGAGTACAGCGCCAGTGTGATGAACATTGCCATCAGCAGATCCATCCTCAGAAAGAAAAGAAGCCCCAGAAACATAGTGCTGCTCCCCAGAACTAGCATCAGAGAAATTCTTTCCCTCTTGCTGAAAAGACCCTCTTCACGGACCCATTTGTCCATAATGCAGAGAATGACAAGCCCCGGGATTGCGGACAACAGGGACAGCAGAGGCATACAATGGGATCCTGCAATCAAGCGGCAGAGCCCAAGGAGCCAGAAATACAGAGGCGGCTTGTCTGCATAGGGGATACCGTTGAATGTGAATGCGAAGAATTTCCCGCTTGACAACATCTCATCTACGATGCTCAGATACCTGATCTCATTTGATGGAGTGAAATCCCTGAGGAACATCATTGGCAGCAGAGATATCAGTATGAAAAAGGGTATGGCTTTGAGTATCAGATTTTCAGTTGAGTCTTTCATGGTTTTCGTGGTGTTTGAGCCCAATGATGATGTTGCGAACGTATACTGCAAGCCCGAATGACTGACTGACAATAAGGACAGGGTCTTTTCTTACAAGGGCGTAAGATATGATGATAATAGATCCGGACAGACTGATGATCCAGAAAATGGGGTCAAGGTCGGATCTCTTGACCTTGAGAGAGTGCAGCCATTGATATACAAATCTTAAGGTAAACACAAGCTGGCCTGCCGACCCATAAATGAGAAGCCCCAAAGGGATATCGGAATTGTGAAAAAGCCTTCCCAATTGGATGTCGCTATTGGCTGCCGACAGCGTGATAATGATTGGGGGTGTCAAGGCGAGAATCAATTTGGTAAGACTGTGGAGCCTTTTCCAGGCTCCCTTCAAATTGAGATTCCAAAGATAAATGTAATATGAGATTACCTGCCCCAGAAGAATGGCGAAATCAAGTCTGAGCCATCCGTAGATGAACATCAGGTAGGATCCCAATATACTGAATATCCAATAGATTGTAGGGGAGACCAAATCCCCTGCTTTCTCCGAATATATCCATTGAAGAATGGTTCTCGCAGAAAAGAATACAGTGGCTGTGAATCCTATGATTGTGGCAATAGTCATATCAGGTCGCTGCTCTTGATGTTATAGATACAATTGCGCTTCTTCATCCACAGGAATACGAAGCAATCGATAAATGGCCCCGTCAATCTGTTCCAAATATGGAACTTGGACTTTCCGGCCATTCGGGGACGATGGCTGACAGGCACTTGAATATAGTCGCAGCCATTCTGAAGCAGAACAAGTGCCGGGATAAATCTGTGCATCCCCTTGAAAAGGGGTAGTTTTCTTGCCACCTCACTGCGCAGTATCTTCAGCGGGCAACCTGTGTCAATGGCTCCGTCGGATGTAAATATTCGCCTGAACCCATTTCCGACCTTTGACTGAAGCTTCTTGAAACAGGAGTCCTGTCGTCCTTTACGGATACCGGTAGCCATCGCGTGTTCTCCAAGAACTTCCAGAAGGATATTGAAATCGTTGGGGTCTTGCTGAAGGTCGGCGTCCATATATCCGGTCAATGCTGAGCATACATTGTCAAATCCGGCCTTCAAGGCGGTAGACAGTCCTTTGTTTTCCGTAAAACTGATATAATGGAAACAGTCTTCCCCGCTACATATTTGTGCAATAATGTCGGAGCTTCCGTCATTGGACCCGTCATCGATGAAAAGGACACAGGTCTTGAGCCTGCAGGTGGGAATCCAGCCCTTCAGACTTTGAACTAAATCAGACAGATTGTCTTTTTCGTTGTAAATGGGGATGACAACTGTCAGATCATATCCCGCGGTTGCATTCATAGGACAAAAATAGCAATCTTTAGGATTTTTATAGCAATTGGTATTGCTAATAATCGTAACTTTGCAGGGAATTACAAGAAAGGCAGCAGGTATGAGAATTATTCCGATAATTATGATTGCGGCGACCGTGATGGTTGCCTCCGGATGTGGCGGACGTAGCGCCGGTCATAAGCATACGGTGGATTTACATATGGTCTCGACCGGTGAGACAGAGATTAAGGCGCAACTCAAGAACAGTTACGATATGTTCATTGAGTCCGCTGATCGTCTGGGACAATTCCCCGTTGCCACCATAAAGGATGGAAAATTGTCTTTTTCCGCACAGGAGAAGATGGTCAAGCCTGATTATCTGGTCAGCCCTTCGGGTATTGACAATCTTGTAACTCTTTCTCAAAAGTACCGTTACATTGCCATTCTCTGCCTGGACCGCATTATTGCCGATGCCTATGATATGCCAGTCGAAGAATACGATGTGGCTATCAAAAATCTGGCTGTCAGTATCGCTGATCCTGCCTTCAGCATTTTTGAAGGTATGGATGGAGTTCCGGACGGGAATCAGCTCAAGGCTTTTTTCAACGCTGAATACTTATCAGACCGCGCGGAATATTTCTGGGAGGGAATTACCGCGGCTATGGTGGAGCAGCTCTATATTTGTGTAAGAGATATTGACAAGTTTCTGTCTGTATTTGACGATGCGTCCGTAAAAGAATTCTGTGACAATTTTGTCCGCTTGAAGCAGGGTATTACCTCGATAATGGATTATTATCCTGATATGGACGTGCTCAACAATGTCCTCTCGCCCTTGTATGTGATTCACGCCAGTAGCGTGCCGGAATTCAGGCAGCAGCTGATAGAGCTCAAGATAAATATTGTCAAGGCTAGGGAGTACCTGGTGTCTTAACCGCTTCTTGTCCGAAGTTGCTGAGGCTGTCAAGAAAGCAGGTCTGGAAGCTTCCTGTGCCACGGCATTCGCTTTCCGCAGTCTCACCGCAGATTGACATCAGTCTCATTGCGTTTGTCGCCGCGCTCAGTTTGTCATTATTGACAGATGCGAATGCGGCGGTGATAACAGTGGCTGTGCAGCCCATTGCTGTTACCCGGGGCATAAGGGCCGAGCCTCCCCGGACTGTTTCCACAATATTTCCGTCGGTAATGTAGTCAACTGCTCCGCTGACAGATACTATTGCCCCGGTAGCTGCCGCGAGGGCTTTTGCTGCCGGGACGGCTGAGGCACTGTCTGCGGATGAGTCCACACCTTTGGATGAGGTTGGGATGGATTTCTCCGCACCGAGTAATGTTGCCAGAGCAATGATTTCGGATGCGTTTCCTCTGATAATGCTTGGGCTGTAGTTGGTTGCAAGGTCTGCGGCAAGCATATTTCTCGCTTTTGATGCTCCGACCCCGACGGGGTCCAGAATCCAGGCTTTTCTTGCCTGAAGTGCTGCCGCGGCGGCAATGCGGGACGCTTCGGTCAATTGTTTGTCCAGGCATCCTATATTGATGGATACAGAATTGCACAGGGAGACCAGATCCACCATTTCCGTTGGGTAGAAGGACATAATGGGGGAGGCTCCGATGGCGAGAAGCGCATTTGCGGCAAGATTCATCGCAACATAATTCGTGATGTTCAAAATAATCGGGGATTGCTTCTGTATCAGTTCACAATCCCTTGATAGGGTATCAGTGTTCAACATTGTGGCCTTTTACAAATCAAGATATGGTTCCAATCTTTTCATTGGTCGAAAAAAAGTCCTCAAAATTAGCAAAGCTTTTTGCATTGATGAAATTGTTGATAACTTTGCGCGCTTAAACTATTTGGGAATATGAGATCAAGTAAAAGTATTTTTTGTGTCGTTCTGGGGATTGTATTCCTCGCAGTGTCTTGTAGTAAGGAAGAGGTGGAGAGCACCTATCATTTTTCCAGCGACAGGGTTGGAGTATGCAGTTGGAGCTGGAAGTCTGATATGAGCACTATCCTTGATGCAATGAACGAAATGGGCATTACCGGAATGCAGCTTGCAACAACACCCTGGGTGGCCGGCAATCTGTCTGATGCACAGAAAGAAATTTTTGGCCACGAAGAGTCGGCGGAAGTTCTTGCCCGTATCCAGCGTCTGTCCGCGTCTGGAGAGATCAATATAATGTCAACGATGATCTGCTTTCCTCACGAGGATTACTCATCTCTTGAAACCATTCGCAAGACAAGCGGATTTATGTTTACGGAGGACGACTTGGGACACAGCGCTCAGGAGGAATGGGAAACCAATATTTCATTGGTCGGAAAAGCTGCAAGGCTAACAGCTGCTCTTGGTGTGCGCTATCTCTCCACTGAGGTGGGTTTTGTGAACAAGGATTGGGATCTGGCTCTGGACAGAGTGAAGGCTGCTTGTGATTCCTGCACCAGTGTTGGCGTCATCTTTTTGATTGAGTCCGGTCAGGAGTCCGGTGCAGAGATGAAACAGTTCCTTGAGGATCTTGAAAAGAAATATCCGGGGACAAAAATCGGAATCAATTTTGATCCAGCGAATCATATTCTGTATGATACAGACACACCTTCAAATGCCTTTGATATACTTTTTCCTTGGATCTGTCAGGTCCACGTAAAGGACTGCGTTCTTGATGCATCCAAGCGGCAGGGTTGGTCTGAGGATGTGGTCTGGGGGTCTGGAGATGTCAGCACAAAGTTTGATTTCCTTCAGTATGTGTATGATTCAGGGTATAAAGCTAATCTTCTTGTTGAGCACGAGTGGGGAGCTAACCGTGTAGCCGACATTGAGGTCGCACTGAGAGCTCTACTCAAATAATGTCCGGGAAGGACCGTAGGGCTCTGACACAATCTGCAGGGCACTCCCGTAGAACTCTCCTGAGTAGTTGTCAAATACGATATCACTTATATCCATATAGCCCGTATCACCCTTGCTGAGGTAGCGCTTCGGGTAGTCGGCAAAAATTCCATTGTTGCCCTGGGCTGTGATATTGATGAAGGAAGCCTGACTGTAAAAATACTCATTATTGATGATAATTTGTTATCTTTGATAGAATATTGGATTGGACTATCAATTATCCCATAATAATATGAATATATCGGCAATAATGGCAATTATCTTCCTGC
>DCIC01000022.1:0-1025 GCA_002315825.1 Bacteroidales bacterium UBA1736
CTTACTGACTTTCAAATACCATTCGTTCAATGGCAATTTGGTCTCTGGATGCATTTCCCAGTAATCGCGAAGACTGTTTGTTGAAATAATTCTCATGTTGCAAATATAATAAAATTATTAATTATGAAATTAAATTATCGGATTTGTAATTATTCTGATATCATGGGAGTCACCTTGACCTTCACCTTGACCTCTCTTTATTGAAATAGATAAACTGAATCACCTTCTGAAAGCCCTCCCAGAGGTTCAATATTTCATGCATTAGGGGAACAGCAAGAGCGGACGACATTCAGTCGCCCGCTTCTTCGTTCCTTTCCAGGATTTCTGATTTATTGTTTTCTATTCTTCTGGCTTGACTTCAAGCTGCAACTTGTCTTTTGCATTGGCGGAAGAGATCACGCTTGCGCCAATTCTCTTCTCAATGTTGAGACGCGCATCTTTGGCAACCTCGCCACCTTCCTTCGCTATCGCTTTGCTCTCTCCGAATGTTTCAGGCTTGCGGGACTTTGATTGCCGTGGTCGTTACTTCCGCAAGCCTCTTGCCTTCCTCTCATCCGTGAGTTCCTTGCGCATCTAGATTGTTTGAAGGCGCTGGTTGATCCAGCCTTCGGGATATCCTTTTGCACGGTAATAGTCAGCGCCACGCAATATTGCCTTTTCTGGGTCGGCAATCTCGTCGAGCCTTTCGCTCCCTACCTGAGCAAGCCACATCTTGAAAGGTTCAGCCTTTGGTGATGGAATTGACTGGATGAGGCGAAGAGTGTCTTTTGTAGTCAGACAATCTGTTTTGTAATACTTACCATCTGATGCGATCAATTTCAGTCCGTGACAGTTTGTCACGACCTCACTGCCCTCTTGTTTTAGCCTCTGTTTAAGTTTCCGCCAATATGCACCTGGGTCTATGCTGACAGACTCAGCTAAAACATTACACACATCCACTGCGGAGAACATCCATTCTTCGTTCTCCGCATCCCATACATAGCGTACTTTTACGCCTTCAAATAATTGAATCTTGTTCTCCATAA
>DCIC01000022.1:1095-4332 GCA_002315825.1 Bacteroidales bacterium UBA1736
TAATATTCAATGAATTCCACAACTGCTTGAAAGCCCTCCCAGAGGTTCACTATTTGAGGCATTAGGGGAGCACTCAAGAAGTCCAGCGATTTGCTGAACTTCTTTCGTCCTTAGGGGGGTTCACCCACTTACCCTTGCAGATGCCTCGGATAATCCATTTTTCCGTGAAGGATACGTACAATGCGCACCTTTCCCTTTGAAACTAAACGGAAGAAAATGATATGCCGTCCGCAGGGCATTCCTCGTAGATCAGGGCGGACCTCTTCATAATTACGGCCAGCTGTATCTGGGGTTAATGATATGTGCTCGCATCCATCCAACAATTCATTGTAATATCGGATTGCCTGCTCCTCTGACCAGGTTTCCAGCATATACTGCCAGATACCAACAATGTCTTTCTTTGCCCGTTCTGATATTATATATTTTGCCATTGTTATTTTCTTTGTGCCTTAAGTTCCGAAAGGAATGCGTCCCTGTCAAAATCAACCACGTCCCCGCTTGCATCTCCCTCGTCAATAGAGGCACGAAGAGCAGCCAGCTTGGCTTCTTCATCTTCAAGACGGCGCAATGCGGTTCTGACGACCTCGCTTGCGTTGTTGTATCTTCCCGAAACAATCGCCGACTTAATGAATTCTTCATAATGTGGACCGAGTGCCACAGTCATAGTTCTTGCCATAAAAAGTTTTTTTCAAATGTAAGAATATTTCTTACAAACAGCAAACTTTCGTCCCACTGCATTTTGTACATTCCTGTTTGACAAGAAGAAGTTCTCTGTCAAATGAAGTTAACAGTTCCTGCTGCATCCCCTTTGGGATTCTCAACTCATGTCATGGCAGGAGCCGTCTCGCCAGTTATATTCTCAATGTTGAGACGCGCATCCTTCGCGACCTCGCCACCTTCCTTCGCTATCGCTTTGCTCGCGCCGAATGTTTCAGGCTTGCGGGACTTTGATATTGCAGTGGTCGTTACTTCCGCAAGCCTCTCGCCTTCCTCTCATCCGTGAGTTCCTTACGCTTCTCGATTGTTTGAAGGCGCTGGTTGGGGAAATTCACACTGGTTGATAATTTGTCACGATTTCCCAAATCAAGTATCTGGGACAATGGGATACATTCCCTCCATCGTGAGATGCAGTGTCAGCATAAAAAACAAGGGTCTCGAGTTACCTCCGGGAGCCTTTTTCTACTTTTTATTGCTATTAGCAAAAAAACGATTAACCATACCTTTGGTATCCGCGATTATACGATGAATAAATCACTTCAACAATACAATATGGAAAACACAAAGACAGAACTTTACGAATCACCCGAAATGATGGTGGAGGAAATCAAGGTAAGGCAGATAATCTGCGCGAGCGATAGTCAGCTTGAAGAATATACCGGAAATGAATGGTAATAGAAAAAAGGACACAGTTATGAAAAAGAATTTATTTGCAATTTCAGCTCTTGCCCTTTTGACGGGCATCAGCACATCCTGCCATAAAGAAATTGACAATCTGCAAGAAAGCAACCAGAACTCAAAATTCATAGTTACGGCGACCATCGCAGACAATGACACCAAGATGTCGTATATGGAAACATCCTCGAAGAACCTAAAACCTAACTGGGATGAAGATGACATCATAATAGGCTTTGATGGCGATGGTAATACATACGGTTATCAAGTTACATCGGTTGTTGGAACAAAAGCCACGATGGCAATCATCACCAGCGGCGATTATGTCGGTTCAAAGACAACCGACCCGACCGACGGCACAAAGATGTATATGATTTACGCTCCAGGTAAGAAGCCTAGCGATATCTCATCCAAGAGCCTTACAGTCAGCCTGGCTAACCAGAGCAAGGATGTCATCCCTGCACTTATGATGGCCAGCGCCACAGTAAGCGGCAGCAGCCTTTCACTCTCTTTTCAGAACAAGACCGCTATCATCGCTATCAAAGACCCTGTAATGGCAGCTGCAAGTACGTCATACACAAGCATTACCCTTGTCGGTACAGGAGTTAATACGGAGGTAAAGTTCGACCTTGACGGAAGCAGCAATCTTCAAGCTACATATCAGACACCCGGAACTATCACAAAGGCTGTGGAATTCACATCGGAAGAATCCAAATTAGTTGAAGGAGTTACTTATATCGTAGCTTGCCCGATTACATCTTCAACAAACTTGAAATTCGTCACGAATTACCTTGAAACATTCGAGAAGACAGGCAAGACAGTAGCCACAGGCAACTATTACTATATGACAGCACCGACTTTCACTGGAGGGCATACTGCTGGTCTTCTTTCTGGAGTGTTCAGTGTAAGTCCAACTACGGTTGTTGGTTTCTCGAGGGGCAACCTTCAGTATCAGGCATCTACTGGCACATGGCAGTTTGCGGCCAATCAGTATGATTATATCGGCAATGCAGCAGGAAACAACACTACAACTGGACGAGATACTCAGTCAGCCTGGATAGATTTGTTCGGCTGGGGTGCTACTGGCCATAACAGCTTTGGTCAAAAGCCTTACAGTATCAATACAACAGAGACGGACTATAAGACTGTAGCAACAGCAGCAGATGGTGAAACTCTCACAATAGCAAACAAAGCAGACTGGGGCTACTGCATGGGTGGAGAGAGTTCAAAGTGGCACACTATGAGCGGAGGAAGCAGCGGGGAGTGGAAATATTTATTGTCAACGAGAATCGTTAATGGAGGAACAGGAGAAGGAAAGAGTTACCAGCGAGCAACCATTAATAGTGATGGTACCGGTGTATATGGATTGATAATCTATCCTGACTACTACACCGCGCAGACAACAGCCACAAGTTATACTTCATCACAATGGACAACAATGGAATCTGCCGGCTGTGTGTTCCTTCCTGCCGCCGGCGGCCGGGAAGGTTCCACAGTCGAAATGGCCGGTACCACCGGCTACTATTGTTCGTCTACGGCTTACGAGTCAAACACCACGTACTTCATGGGCTTCAACAGCACCCTCTTCGATCCTGTGGTTTACTTCAGCCGCCGTTCCGGTTACTCTGTCCGCCTGGTTTCTGCTGTCCAATAACTTTTGCTTTGCCAACCCTGTTTCCGGGCGCATTACGCAACACTCATCCAAAGTGCTAATATCATAAAATCGCATTAAGGAAGACGGTCTTTCATCCACTTCTCCTATGTGGCCGTGATTCTCTTCAGAATGAAACGGGCTCAAGGCAGTATGGCCAAGTCGAGGGAAAAGAGGCCGACCAAAAAGCAATT
>DCIC01000089.1:0-3863 GCA_002315825.1 Bacteroidales bacterium UBA1736
GAAAGCACCGGGGTAAGCGCCTCCGCTCTGGAAGATTTGATTCAAGCCATAAAAGAAGGCCGACAACTCAGCGGAAAGCAATATGGCCCACTCCGCGTTTCAAGAGGCTTTATTTATCCAAAGGCCGGAACGGAAGAAGCTCCGGAAATCGAGGTCATCAGGATGCCACGCCCCAAAGACCTGGAACTGAAGCGCAATGACGGCTCTGTCATTATGGACGCAAAATTGTTCCGCGGTCCTGTCGTTGTCCGGGAATGGAGAGAGGGCGACTGGATGATTCCTTTTGGGATGAAGGGAAAAAAGAAAATTTCAGATATGTTCGTTGACCTCAAATTCTCTGTCCGGGACAAGGAGAATGCCCGGGTAGTTGAATACCCAGGCAT
The DNA here is from genome assembly GCA_002315825.1 of Bacteroidales bacterium UBA1736. Classification (GTDB taxonomy): domain Bacteria; phylum Bacteroidota; class Bacteroidia; order Bacteroidales; family UBA932; genus Cryptobacteroides. The sequence goes on from DCIC01000089.1 coordinate 384, forward strand.
TGCCGGGAGGGTTGGAGCCCTCTTATGTCACCGTATCGACGAAAGTCTCAAAGTAGATGAGAGCACTGTCGAAATAATCCAAGTCAGACTTATCTGATGGTGATTTCAAAAGGCATTCTTGCAAACACAGTGCTTGCATTGCCTTTCTTCATTGCATCAGTCCATTCCATAGCCACCTGTCCAAAGGACTCGAACTGTGTGCCGGCGAGAATCTTTGCCTTTGACTGATTGCCTTCGATCAAATCCATCACTTGTTCCACTGTACTCTTTGGTCTGGGGTATCCTTCGATTCTCCATCCGCTGAGATCAGTCGAGCCATCCTCGCTTGCCAACGAAGCCGCATAATGGACAGCATCCTCAAGAGTTCCGATTTCATCGACCAATCCAATCTTTATTGCGTCCGAGCCTGTCCATACGCGTCCCTGTGCTATGGAATCCACAAAGTCGGGTGTCAATTCCCTTCCGTCTGCCACCAAATTCACAAAGCGCTCATATATACGTTCAACCTGCACTTGCTGATATGCAAGTTCGGCAGAGTCAAAGGGTCTCATCAGAGAATACATATCCCCGTGCTCATTGGAATTCACAGAAACAATATTCACGTGAGCCACATCCTTCAAGACATCGCTGAATTCGGGTATCATACTGAATACGCCAATTGACCCAGTCAGGGTCGTCTCGTTTGCAAATATTTTATCACAAGATGCGGATATCCAATACCCGCCGGAGGCAGCATATTCGCCGTATGAAGCAACCACGGGTTTCTGGGCCTTGAGAAGCTCTATCTCAGCCTTGATCTGTTCAGAAGCCAGAACGCTTCCACCTGGAGAATTCACCCTGAAAACTACCGCCTTGATATTGGAATCCTCTCTGAGGTCCGCAATCTGCGAAGCGAAACGCTTGCCTGCCACCTCCGACGAACCTGCACCTTCCACAATCTCACCGTCCGCATACAGGATTGCAATCTTGTTTCGAATTTTGTGATTGACAGTTGTCTTGCTCTTCACATAGTCCGCAAATGGAATAATGTCAACATCTTTGAATTTCTCTTCACCCGCAAGGGCCGCAACTTTTTTGTTCAACTGGTCGCCAGTCATCAACTCGTCAACTAGCCCGGCAGCGACATAGTCCTCGGGAAATACTAGCTGGAGATTGTCCAAAAGTTCATTCAATTTTTCCTCTGTGATTTCGCGGCTTTGAGCAATCTCTCTGGCATATGAGCTCCAGATTGAATTGATCATCACTTGATTCTGGTCCATATTTTCTGCGCTCGGGGTGCTTCTGACAAACATCTCACCTGCCGATTTGTATTTACCGTGACGAATGAGCTGAACATTGACTCCGAGTTTGTCAAGCAGATCTTTGACAAAAATCAGGCTGCTGGAAACACCCAGAAACATAGATGTCGAGCCCTCATATGCTGTCATATATATCTTATCGGAAACACTGGCCAGATAGATTGAGCCTGTGGAGGGGGTGCCAATATACGAAACAACTGCCTTACCGCTCTGTCTGAAATCCTTGAGAGCTTTTCTCAATTCTTCAAGTTGGGAAAGCCCCACAGATAGGCCATCGGTCTTTAGGTATATGAATTTGACGGCAGGATCAGTTGCGGCAGTCTTTATTGACTGAATTGCATCCCAGATGCCGATTGTACCTGTTGCAGATCCTCCCTGAATGACTGCCATAGGATTGATTTCTGTTGATTGCTCGGTAATTGCACATTGAGACATATCCATCCATAGGACACCTGACTCAGGGATTGTGGCAGGGCCGCCGGAAGAGGCTGCCAGTCCCCCGACAATGGCTGTTCCAAGGACCAGTAATACGACGAACATAATGACAAATCCGCATATTACGGCCAAGGTCATTTTGAGAAACTGTTTCATACTATCAAAAATTTTTAAGATTCAAAAAATTTGTGAGAGTATGATAGCCATTCGCTATCGCTCACTCTCATGATGAAAATCGTTTGATATTCGTCTTTGGACGAATATATTTCAAAGATTTTCATATTCGGTTTCATACTATCAATAATTGTTAAAGAGACTCAAATATACTAATTTTGCATCCAAATCAAATTGAAAATGGCACAAAAACCGTCAATTCCAAAAGGAACCAGAGACTTCGGCCAGCAGGAAATGGCCGAAAGGAATTATATTTTCGACACCATTCGTTCTGTATTCAGAACATATGGCTATTCCCAAATTGAAACTCCAGCAATGGAGAATCTGTCCACCCTTATGGGGAAGTATGGCGAAGAGGGGGACAAACTTCTATACAGAATACTGAACTCGGGTGATGCTTTTGCCGAGGTGGACTTTGACAAAGCACTCGCCCCCCAGGTTTGTGAGAAAGGTCTGAGGTATGATTTGACTGTTCCTTTCGCGCGTTTTGTAGTGCAGCACCAGAACGAAATAGCATTCCCGTTCAAAAGATATCAGATACAGCCCGTATGGAGGGCGGACAGACCGCAGAAGGGAAGATACCGCGAGTTCTACCAGTGTGACGTGGATGTTATCGGGAGCAAATCCCAGATCAATGAGTTGGAGCTGGTACAGATAGTCGACAAGGTTTTCACTCTGCTTGATGTGAATGTCATCATCAAGATCAACAACCGAAAAGTCTTGACAGGACTTGCTGAAATCTGCGGACACCCCGACAAGGTCGTGGATATTACCGTGGCCATTGACAAGCTCGACAAGATTGGCCTTCAAGCCGTAAAGGAAGAGATGATGAGCAAGGGACTGGATGAGAAATCCGTAGGTATGCTTGAGCCGGTTCTTACTCTGTCCGGCTCCAATAAGGAGAAGATTGCCACTATGCGTTCAATTATGGCCGGAAGTGAGACAGGAATGAGGGGTTTGGATGAGCTCGAGGAGTTGTTCGGATTTATTGAGAGTGCCGGTATCAGCAGCACCGTCGAGATAGATCTCAGTCTGGCGCGCGGACTCAATTATTACACTGGCGCTATCTTTGAAGTCAAGGCTGCCGATTTCCAGATCGGAAGTATATGCGGAGGAGGACGTTATGACAATCTTACAGGTATTTTCGGCCTTCCCGACATGTCGGGTGTGGGGGTAAGTTTTGGCGCGGATCGAATCTATGATGTTCTCAAAGGACTTGACAAATTCCCGGCAGGACTGCGCTCTTCCACTGAAATTCTCTTTGCAAATATGGGTTCTGATGAGACCGCATATATCATCCCCATTGCGGCAGCGCTTCGAGGTCGCGGCATTGCAGTGGAGGTCTATCCGGATTCTTGCAAACTAAAGAAGCAGTTCGACTATGCTGACCGGAAGGCTATTCCTTTCCTATCGATTTGCGGTGGAGATGAAGTCGCCGCAGGTAAAGTCCAATTGAAAAACCTCAACAGCGGTGTTCAGGAAACGTTCTCCAAGGACGACCTGGACGGAATAATTTGTTTTTTGAAAAAATAATACTACCTTTGTAGTCTAACATCGCGGGGTAGAGCAGTTG
>DCIC01000089.1:3918-4069 GCA_002315825.1 Bacteroidales bacterium UBA1736
GGTTCGAGTCCTCTCCCCGCTACTACCATATGACACGTCTCATGACGTGTCATATTCTTTTTAGCAAAATCAGCCACTTCCGGTGACGCAGCCTCGCATTTCGCGGCTCGGCAGCTACAGCTCGCTGCTGCGGTGGGCTCTGTGAAATGGC
>DCIC01000079.1 GCA_002315825.1 Bacteroidales bacterium UBA1736
TTGATGTCCTTTCGGTTGTAAGGGTAGATGTATCTGACAAATGTCCCGACACGCTCAAAGGTGTCCAGTCTGGTGGCATGTACCGCAATCTGGGTGCATGCTGAGGTCTGACATTTCAATCCTCCTGTTTCAAAGTCTAATGTATATGCGAGGATTACGGGTTTTTCTGTTTTTGGTGCTGCCATAGTTGTGTTAAATCAAGCTGTTAATAATGTATGATGCGTTGGTAAGGAAATCTTCAAGGCTTCCGTTGTTATTGATGGTGGCTGAATAGAAATGGTCGTTGAGTCTGATACGGTCATTGTCCCTTTTCTGCCTTTCTTCATCGATGTTTGTAAGATTTTCCGCGTCACGGCGTATAAGAATAGGTATGATGCGGTATTCGGTCTGGAACTTCTGCTGCATTTCCACCAGGCCCTTTTCATCTATGACATAGGTGCAAGGGCGGTATTCCGGAATTTGAGCTTTGGTAGCCCAGTAATGATAACCTCCGAATTGCGTGTAAGCCAGCATCAATTCCTTAGGAGGCATCTGTGCCTCGGTGACGAAGATATGTTCTCTGCCATCCTTTTCTTCCGGGCGCATAGGTCTGGTGGTGTACGATACGATTGTAGGGATGGTGTAATGTTCACGAAGATGCAGTGCCAGTGTTGTTTTACCGGAACCTGAAGGGCCAACGATGGCGATGATGGTCTTTTTCATAATACTTCCAAAACGCTTTTACGATAGAATTGTAAGTTATTCTTGCCCTGATAATCGCTGTATTTGACAACGGCAGAGCATACAATCAATTTGTCTTTGGAAGCGAGAAGCTGAGGTCTGAGTTCAGCATATTCATCGCTCCATACGATGCACTCACATGTATCGTTGTTCTGCTGGAGAACCATTTTGCAGAATGTCTTCTTGTCCCCAGTCTTCTTGTCCTGATATTGCTTTTCTTCCACTTCCACTACGGTGGCGCATACGGCAACCTTCTTGTCTTCCGTTTCAAGAGGGGCAATGTCCTGAATGGTACAATAGCTTGCCCGTCCTTTGATCTGCTCCTTGGCTTCGGAATTGTCATAGATACGCTTATAGTCAATGGAACCCATACCGGAAACCGCAATCTGTTGCTGGCTCCACCAGTAATGCTTGCCGCGCATTTCTTCGGGGACATCCTTCTCAGTGATTTCAAATCCCAAATGTTCGGCAGCTTTTTCCATTATGGCATATCTTTCCACAACTGACTGGGCGTTCTCAATCTTGTCGAAGCAACCGGCGAAGATGAGGTTACGAATATGGCGGGCGTTGACAGGGCATCTCTGGGCTTCATCCTCATTATCTGGATCATCCCAGTATTCATACTTCTTCAGCTTGTACTTGAACACACGGTCAATGAAATTGGAAATGCTTGTGAAATCTCCGTTCTTGTCACGCTCATTGATAATCCACTCCACGGCTTTTGTACCCAGCATCTTGATTCTGGAAAGAGACCAGAAGATTGAGTTGGTTTCATAGTCGGTATAGAATATCTGACCACTGATGTTGATATCCGGAGCAACCACCTTCGCATTACTGCATGCCTCCATTTCACCCATCAGCGATACTATTTCCTTATCGTCTGCCCACTGCAATGCAACGGTGTAGAAAGCAACGGGATAGTTGGCTTTGAGCCATGCGCCAGAATATGCGGTTGCAGCATAGGCGGTAGCGTGGCTATTGCAAGTTACAACCCCTCCGACAGTAGTGAAGGTATGATTAGGATCTGCCATTTCAACATCATAAACATCTTCATCCTGAAGATATTCTACGGATATTACCGTAGCGAGCTTGACATCTAACCCCTTCTCTCCTTGCTTGACTCGTCCCATTTTATAATGCTCTTTTTTATGGCATGAAGAGCAGAGTGTTATCAAGTTAGAGAAATTATCTCCCACCATTGAATGATCGCCATTCTTATGATGTATTTCCAGCCTTTTCCCGGAAACGCCGCATAATTCACAATAGTCTTTCATGTGCTTATCGCGGTACTCTTCCAGTAAAGTATAGTTACTCGGCTGTTTAGTAAACCCACAATGCCCTTTTTGGGAATTTAATTCATATTTCACTACATGTTCATTGGAATGATAATGCTCGTCATTGGCCATTCCCTTATCTGTAAAACGATATACTGTATCTTCCGCGATAGATCCAATATTGACATACATTTGATCAACACCTACTACTAATTCATCGGTACGCTTTTGTCCGTTATTGGTAGGGTGCTTATGATTGGCAGTCACATCAATTGTATAACCACCTTCCAGCGTTATCCTATAGACTGGACGCACTCCCATATAACGAATATCTTTAATATCATTTTTGAGTAAAAAGTCCTGACCTTCTTGATGCACCAATGACCATCCTTTTCCATAACCGCATCTAACATATCGATCATGCAATGACAGATGACCGTGAGATGCTGCCCACGCACGGTCATGCATGGTTTTGTACATTTCTGCTATGGTGAGACTGGAAGTGGTTTTATTGCTTCGTCTGATACTTTCGTGTCCCGCAATGCATTTATTAAAGCAATAGGATCCGGCCTCTTCAATCTGTGCCCAAATCTTATCAGCATCTTCTTGCGGACATCCGTTCTTCTCCGCACCCTTCATGAATTTCTCCTTCATCGCCTGGATCTTGTCCACCTTCTTCTTGGACACAAACTTCACCAGCTTTACTCCATCTCCCAGGCTGAATCCACCCACCTCACGAGCCATGCTCACAATCTGCTCTTGATACACCACTACGCCAAAGGTATTCTTCAGCGAGTTGTATGTTCCCCAGAGATAAACTGGAGCCACCAAACCGTTCTTACAGTTCACGAATTCGTCTATGTTTCCCATGGTAGCCGGACGATAGATGGCGTTGGCGGCAATGAGGTCTTCCACACAGTTGGGCTTCATATCAATGAGCAGCTTGGTGATACCACGAGAGCTGAACTGGAAAACATTCTGTGTGTAGCCCTTTCCAAGCAAGTCATACACCCTTGCGTCATCCATAGGGCCGGTAACGATGGATTCCAGAGTTATCTTGTCTCCATAATGCTGTTCAATAAGGTCGAAGGTCTCGTGCAGTTTGGAAAGTTCCTTGGTGGCAAGGCAGTCATTCTTCAGCAATCCCAATTCGTCCAGCTCATATCCATCGTTCTCACTGACCAGAATACCGTCAACCTTTTTAATGGGTACGAAATCAAAGCATTCCATATCTTCACCATCCTTGGTATCAGGGGTGATCAGCAATGCGGAAGCATGAACGGAGCTGGAACGAGGCTGAAACATTAGTGTCCGGATATCCTCAAAGAGTTGAGGGTAATCCTGAATGAACTTCGCCACCTTCTTCTCTGTAGCGGCCAGTTTGAAGATACCAGTATAGTCGCACTTGTCATCGTCAAAGATGGCGGTGATATAGTTTACCAGACTGACTGGAATCCTCATGGTTCGTGCCACATCCTTCAAACACGCCTTGACCTTCAAGGTAGTAAGCGTACCGGCTGAAAACACCCTCTGCTTGCCATGATGATTATATCTTCGCTCGGTATATGCCTTCACATCCTGGCGGCGGTCACTCTGAAAATCGCTGTCCACATCAGGAAGACTCCCTCCGGGGCCTTGCAAATAACCCTTATCGACAAATGTGTCAAGAGCAACTGTGGGAATATTGCTATGCTTGACTTTAACGGCTCTGACTTTCATAAAACATGCTTCTATATGCTACTCTATCAAAGATGTTATCGTGTGCTTTATAGGCTTGCTCAAAAGCACTCAACTCATAGTCTGGGAATATCATCCTCCTGGATATGAAGGAATCGGATGCAATGCCTTCCAGCGATGTACAACGACTGAGGGCCACATAGAGCTGACCTGGACAAAACATACCCTGTGAATGGATGATGATATTGTCGAAAGTCAATCCCTGACTCTTATGAATAGTGATGGCCCATGCCAAAGTAAGTGGAATCTGCTTGCAACTTCCCTTGACCACACGCTCAATCTTCTTTTCCATCACTCCGTCAATTCCCATCTGCTCGGTGGCCTTGTATTCTGCCTGATCCCACGAATATGGTTCCAACTCCACATTGCAACCGTTATCCAACGCCACACCCACCTTGTTCTCGGAAAGGGAGGTGACAAAGCCAAGAGAGCCGTTATAATAGCGATGCTCCTTATCATTTACCAAGGTCATCACTCTGGCTCCAATCCGAAGCTGGAGGGTTTCATCACAAGGCATTGAAGTCGGGTTGAAATCACCAGAAAACTCCACCTTGAAGAAATGCGTTGGCGTGCCCAGAAGAGACTGGTTGATTTGATTGACATCGTTTTTGTGGGAACAGATATGAATGTACTTGCCATCATAATTTTGGGACAGAGATTTGTTGCGCACCTCTTCCAGACGCTCACAATCCTCTGCGGGCAACTTGTAATCCCTGATATTGTTGAGAATATTGATAAACTGTTCATCTGACTGACGGAAGATATGCGTCAGTTCGATAATGCGAAAACCCTTCTCACGGAAGACCGCCGCATTGAAGAAATACGGGCCGGGGTAAAATGCAGCCAAAGAGTTCTTCTCTGCTGAGGTAACTACCGGGGGAAGCTGATGGAGATCTCCAAACATAATGAGCTGGACACCTCCGAATGGCTCCGCACAACTGCGATACATCCTCAGTTTCTTGTCCACGAAGTCCATCACATCAGCTCTAACCATACTGATCTCGTCAATGACCAGAACATCAATGGCATTGGCCAGTGCTTTCTTGGCCGGAAAGAACTTGGAATCTGCCGCTGAAGTAGGCCCCAGAACTCCGAATGGGATATTGAGGAAGCTGTGCAATGTGATTCCACCGGCATTAACGGCTGCAACGCCGGTAGGAGCCGTGATGATGAATCGTTTGTATATGTTTTCCACCATGTATTTGAGAAAGGTGGTTTTGCCTGTACCGGCCTTGCCTGTTATGTATAAGGACTCATTGGTGTTCTGAATGATATCAATGGCCCTCTGCATTTCGTCTGTGACTATCATAATTCGTCTATTGTGAATAGTTCGTCCTTGTTATCGAATAATATGTCATCTCCTTCCTGAAGCTCATCTGCGTAAATTGTAATCGGGGATTCCTCGCCCTCTCTCTTGATATAGAGCTGGGAATCCTTGTCGATTTTGATTGTCTTGCCACATTCCAGCGTCACCTCTACATAATCGTTGCTCTCGATGTCCTGACCTATGACGGTGGTGTCGGAAGGGTAAAGTCCGGCACGCTCAGGCAAAAGGAAGCGTTCAAAGATGAGGCTGTAACGAAGCGGATCAATCAGGGTTATGCCGAGAAGGTAGAGCAATAACGAACCGGCTGCGGAACCTCGGCCACATCCGACCAGAATGTTATTTCGTCTGCTCCAGTTGCATGTGTCGTATTGTACCAGAAGGTAATCGACATTATTGGTTGACTCGATGATGTATTTCTCATACTCCATTTGTTTACGGTACTTTTCCTGGCTTTCCTTGTCCTTGGGAACCAAACGCTCAAATCCTTCTTCAAGAAGCTGGTTGAACATATTATGCACCGTACCGTATTTCTGCTCTTCTTCAGGAGTCATTGTGTACTTCGGCATAAAGTTCCTGTCATTCTCAAACTTGGCATTCGCATTCTCGGCAATGGAATTAGCGTTATCAACGCATTCCTGGAAGAGTTCTTCCACATTCCAGCGAGTAGAATCAAAAGTGGCTTGGAAAAGGGCGTACTGCTCATCCGCATCCTTGAAGAATTGTTCTTCGCTCTGCTCGTGGGCCGCACCTTCAGCAACCTTGTTGAGAATAATCTTGTTCTTGGCATCCGTCTTGTCGAGATAATAGGCATCGGTAATCAAGACCGGCGCAATCTTGGAGTACAACTTATCAAAGTACAGTTTGGTGGCTTCCAGAACTCTTATATCAATTCTTTCAGCCTTGTACTCTGACAAGTCCACCTGGTAGAACACCTTATCGAACTTGCCAGCCAAATCCTCGTACACATTCATGTGCTGACTCAACCATTCTGCCGACAACTTGCCAAACACGAGGACATTTCCCTCTCCACGATTACCCAGTTCGGAAAGGGGAATCGTCTGGTCTTCGCTGTCAACCATAATGGCTTTCTGGATGCGAAGAAGATTTCTCAGGCCCTTCTGCGTCTGGACATATACCTTGACATCAATCTTATCCTCTCCGTATGTGAAAGTCAATGAATATCCGAAGACATACTTCAATCCTTCTGCACCGGCCACCTTCTGAAGATTATAACAAGCCGCCATAGTATTCCTGTCACAAATGCCAATGGCCTTATGACCACAGAACTTGGCCTTTTTCACCCACTGATCCGGCATGAATGAGCCGTTCAAGAGTTCAAATGGCGTATGGACTCCCAGATTGACGATATCCACATTATGCTGAAGTGGAGTCTTTGTGCCTACATATTTGAGTATGTTAAGCGCAAAGCCTTTCCTCAAATCAAAATAATACCAGTTGTCACCGAACTTGAATGCGATGTAGTTGATATCCTCGGCCATCAGGACGCTGGGTTCCTCTACGCTGTTGAAAATGAGTTCCCCGTCATTGTTGAGACGGAAGATGGAGTTCAGCTTCTCGGTATTCTCATAATAGACCTGACCAAGACCGGGCAACTCAATCACCTCATTATCGATGATATTATACTGGATTTTGTTGGCTTGGAGCCATTCTATCAATTCGTTCATAACTGTACTACATTTAACCCATATTCAATGGGAGTTTTTAAGTTGGTAGAGAAAACATCGTAGATATCCCAGAAATCCATACTGTCAAAATCTTGGGTGGGATCTTCGATGAAGGCGATGTATGTATCGAAATACTCGTTCAATTTCTGGGCAGCGGCGTTAATGCTTCCCACTGCGTCTCCATCATAGCCGATGATGACGGTTCTGACACCCTTTGCCTGAAGCTTGTATATCTGTGCGTCAGAGATTTTCTTGCCGAAGGTAGCAACGGCAGCGATCCTGTGATTCTCGTACAAATCAAGTTTTCTGGTAAGGGCGATGACATCAAAGACACCCTCGCAAATGATTACCGTATCGGTCTCGTCTTCCACGATGGCATCGTAGTTATACAAGAGTTTCACGAAATCGTTCTCGCCCTCCTTACAACCGCTGTTGTTGTATCTGCGGATTTCATACTTGCCGTTCAGCCTTGCCTGGGTATTGTATTCATCGATGCGCTGCTTATCCCAGGTATGTCTGGAAATGTAGCCGACTATATCACCGTTATCGATGATCGGGAACACCACATAGTCATCGAACTTGAAATTCAAGCCTCTGGTGGTTCCTACCGGAAAGAACTCATAGTCATCAAAGGAGAAGCCTCTGGATTTGAGGTATGGATTCTTATAGCAACGCTTCCATCCTTCAGGCATTTCCACGATATTCAACTCATCATCAATCTCATCCTCATCCAGTGTGAAAAACTGAGGAACTGCCACCGGCCCGAATGATGCGGTCTCTTCAATACGAAGGTCTGAACGCCCTATATCGTCAAGAAGCTGATTGACATCCGTAGTCGTATGGCCGCAAGAGAAACAGTGGCCCATAAAGAGCTTTTTCTTTGCGGTCTCTGGCCCCACATAGATACCGAACTTTCCACCGGTATGGCCACAGTAAGGGCAAACGGGAACGATGAGGTTCTTACGGCCACCATCAAGTTTCGCGTGTAATTCAACCGAGAGTTCCTGGATAAGAAACTCTTTATCTTCTCTGCTGATATACATGGCTAATTGACTTTATTGAGGTTCATAGAGCGTTGACGGTCATAGAAACACTCATGCTGATAATCCGTAGCAATCCTGAATGGCTCCCCCTTCTCAAAGAAGCGGGCCTTGGCCACAAACAGTCTCATAGTATGCTCCTTTCTCTCACGATCCGACTGGTTGAGCGTTACTAAATGAGTCAAGGGCCTTGCGATACCTTTGGCTTCTGAAGAGTTGAATTCGGTAAGGACATTCTTTTCATCGTTCAGCCAATCCCTGTTTTCAATGGTGGACTGATATGTTGTGACCATCCAGACATTTTCATCGGCAGCAAGGTCTTTGAGGTCGTTGGCAACCGCAATTCTCTTATGGCGTTCTCCGTTCTCACCCCACTGTCTGCCTGAAGAATCAGTCAAAAGGTCAAGAGAGTCGATGATTACTACATCAGGAGATATGCCGTAATGCTTCTGGAAATCCGCAATGCCATTCTTGATATCCACGGTAGATACATTGCAATTGAACTTCGGGTAGGATTTGACATACAGCTTGCCGGAGATCGCCTCCAGCATGGCCTCATACTTCATAATATCCACATCCCGAATCGTACCGGTCTCATACCTGAAAGAATCGCAAGACACAAGGGCTGCGGAATAAGCATTGACAGCCTCTTCCTTGCTACCTTCCAACTGGAAATGGAGTACATTCAAGCCATCCACTTGGCAAGCGTTCTTACCTATCCAGCGTGCAATATGACTCTTACCAACTCCGGTAGGGGCCATGAAACAAGTGAGCTGGGTGCGAAGGTCACGCCCGCCATTCATTTCGTCCAGTTCATCAATGTAGAACCTGGTAATGGCAGCGCGTTTGTTGGCCTCATTGTGCCTCTGCCGGTTTTCCTTGAACCTCAGGCCAAATGTGGCCACGACATCTACAAATTCTGATGATTTCAAGCTGAAGGACTGCGCCCACTGGGAGTATTCCTGAAGCTTTGCAGAAGCCTTTTCGTGGCCCTGTTTGTTGTACAATTCGCCAACCTCTTTATAGACTTTCTGAAATCTGACTTGTTTGATATAATCTTCCAGCTGTTCAAGGACTTGCTCGGTATCTATGGCCGATGAACTGTCGAATATGTCTTCCAGCAAGGACACAACGCCCTTATCGCTGGCAACCATTTGCTTCAGAATACTATAAGAAGGAGCCTGTTTGTATTCTTTGTAGTAAGAGTGCAAACATGTATGGAGTTTGATAAAGTCCTTGTCTGGGAGATAATCCTTGCGAATGTGTTCCATTACCATAGCAAGTATGTAGTCATTCTGCATACATGTATAGTACACATCCATCAAGAACTCTTCAGTGAGGACATTATTTGTTTGATTCGCCATATTCTACTCTGATTCTGTATAGTTCCGGATATTTCTTCTCCGTCTCTGTTTTACATTGTTCTATAAATTGGCACTGGTGGCAAGCGTCTGATAGCGGACTCCATCCCAATGTGGATGCCTGGCAAACTGCAAAGCCAACCTCCATATTAAGGAGACGGAGCTTTGTGGTTTCCTCTGACTTCTGGTATATGTATTTGGCCAGAGGATGTTCGCTGCGGTCAGTAATCAGACTGATGAGATAACCTCGATCAAGGTCTCGCTCTTGTAACCATTGGTCTTCGTAGTATCTCGTGCCGTGCTTTGAGTCTTTGAGTCGTTTGATTGCGGCTGGCCCGAAAGCTTGTTTGATTGTCCAGTTGTCCCGGCTCCTGTAGGCGTATGCCGTACAAATGCAGAAATCAACAAGACGCTCCTGGGTGACAGAACCGAATTCTTGGTCAAACAACTGGATGAAGTTTGTCAGCGTCCGGATGGTAGCCCCGCCTCCAGAAAACTTGAAGTCGGAGCTAACCAACCGTGTTTCAATCTCCGTGAAAACAGTAATGATGTTTTTAACCCATTTTTCGTTTTCCATCACGCGTCAAATACTTCTTCATGAATTGTCTTGCCAAGTACAAACGACTCTTGACTGTTTCAATATTGTGTGATTTTAAGGTTCCTTTCTCGTATTCTATATCAGCTATCTCTTTCAATGAATAGCCAGCCTCTTGTAGTAATAGGGCATCACGATGGATGGGTTTCATCCTGTCCAGAACCCAGAGGATATCGTCACTGTAGAATGTTCTGTAGTTTTCGGTATCCATCAAGTTTGCTGAAGGTTTGTCAGGGGCCATGATTGTTTCTTCGTAGGCTTCGATATCCTTGTCATAATCCTTGTTGTCGTGTCTTGACCGGCGGCGTTCAAGTTCCTGGACACATCGTTTGGTTACAATGTGGAGCCAGGTTTTAATGGAACGCTCCGAATCATAGGTTTCGATTCCTCGGTAAAAGTTGACAAGAACCTCGTTGTAGTTTTCTTCAACATGGGCTGGAGACCACGAATACTGCATCACCAGCTTGTAAATCATGTTGTAGAAGGGGGCTACATATTCCTGGAAAAGTTCATTGCGCCTCTTGATAACAGCCGGATCTAAATCTCGCTCTGGTCTTTCGGCACTGTGTATTTGCTCTTCCATTTGACAGCAACTTCTTGGTTAAACATCAAAGCTGCTTTGTCAGTCAAATGATGAACTTCACAATACCTTTTCCAACGGTTCTCCTGACGAATAAACTCATCACGAACCTCCTGGTCTTCAGGCTGAGGCTGTTGTTCAAGAAAAGCGTAGAACTCATCCAGCAATTCCCCAAGCTTGCACATGGCTAATGCCGCAACCTTGGCCTGGAATTTCCTTACTCTTCTTGCGTTTGAACTGCTCATTACAAGTGAAATTTATGAATGTAATACATGAAGATATGGGTGGCATCGGCCATATTATGATCAACTGGTTCAATCTTCCATCTTAAACGGCAAAATTTAACCATATCATCTTTTGTGGCATTCCCGTCTCCAGTAGCCCAACTCTTAACCGTTTTAGGATTAATAAAGATGGGTTCTGGGAGATCCAGCGTATCGCACACTTCCAATAGAATTCCCCGAAATTCTGACAATTTTCTGGCATCAATGAAGTGATTGTTAACGCTAACATCTTCAGCTACAATCTGTTTAATACTATATTTTGTAATAAAATCAATTAGTGTGTTGCGAAATGCAGCATGTTGTTTGTTATTATTGCGGCGCATGGATTCATTGAAATTCCAAGTCCCGCTTTCATGCGTTGAATAATAACCCGTTACAGTTGCGATATCAACTGCCAATACATCATCTTTTGTAAGCTGTACCATTAGTCTGTTATTTCGACTTGATAGTTGATTAATGCTTGATATACATGGGGAGCAATACAATGTTTGTATTTCTCAGCCATCAATTTGATAATCTCTTCTTTTGCTTCTTTATACTTTAAGAAAGCGTCAGTGGTGTTATAAAAACCTGAATAGTGTTCTACTTTTTTAGTAAATGGATTCGTGACAACTGCAACGAATGTAGAAGCACCTTTTTGAGCTTGAACACCAATGGGGTACATTCCACGCTGTGTCTGCTGTTTTACCAACATCTTATTGATTTCAGAAGGTACAAAACAACACTTTTCGGGAGAGTAAACCGTATTGTGTTTTACTAAAATATCCTTATCTAAAGAATAGTTATCGTTAGGACAATTGCTCTCATACCACTGTGCAAAATTCTGAAAACACTGCCATTCAAGGCAACAACTACAGGGAGAATATGATGGTTCTCGTTTGTGCATATCTTTACTATAGCACCTTTGCAACATATTACTCCATTTATTATAAATAGCTGGGTGGGTTTTGTGGGAATATGGGCCGATACCTATCCAACCTACATTATATCGCACCTTTCTTTGAGCCAATGCTTCATGGTCTTGTACCTTGCCATGTAAGATATTGTGTGCCGCAGCAGTAGTCTGATTACCAGACTCTAAAAATCTGACCGTGACATTTCTGGAATCCTTAACTTCAACTACTTGAATTGTACCAGAAGTGTGGGTTTCAAACAATTGCCCTACGCT
The DNA here is from genome assembly GCA_002315825.1 of Bacteroidales bacterium UBA1736. GTDB lineage: Bacteria > Bacteroidota > Bacteroidia > Bacteroidales > UBA932 > Cryptobacteroides. Next base: position 11,772 of record DCIC01000079.1, read on the forward strand.
AACCATTAGATGAATGATACTCCGTTATGTTTGTTAATGATAAGTTTGTGAGGGTAGTTTTCCGCAATATTGCCATGACTCACCACTAAGGCAGTAATCCCTAAAGTATTGAGAGTGTTGAAAATATTAGCCAACCCTGTTTCATCAGTTGCGTCCAGTATCTCATCCAACACCAATAAGTCCAGCCCTTTGCCCTCTACACAACTAACATTTGTTAACTTATGCATTGCAAGGATATTGGCCAGGTTAACACGGCATTGTTCACCGGCTGAGAACTTATCAAAGGAACCACAGTTGATTCCGTCACGGAGAA
>DCIC01000023.1:0-1348 GCA_002315825.1 Bacteroidales bacterium UBA1736
GTTTTCCATCCGGTAACTTGTTCCGGAGAGTTTGACTACTTCACATCTGTAGAGAAGTCTGTCGAGAAGTGCGCTTGCCAGCACTTCATCATCGAGTGTTTCAGCCCATTCTGTTGGAGATTTATTGGTTGTTATTATCAGAGATACCTTTTCATGCAAGGTGTTTATCAAGTTGAAGAAGGCCGCAGAGTCTTCTTTCTTCACCGGGAAGAGCATTATATCATCGATTGCCAGAAGGTCAGCATGCATGATTTTTGAGTATGTCTGCATTGCCGATGTTGATATATCCTTGGTCCTTAAGCAAGTGATAAGTTCCTCCATAGTAAAGAGATAACCTTTCTTTCCTGCCTTGATGGCATCATATATGAGCCCGGCGGCAATGTATGTCTTTCCGGTTCCGGACGGACCCATCAGGACAATATTGAAGGCTTGATCAAGCCAAGCAAGTTGTCTGAGTTCATTCAGTTGTCGTTCCGATATTCCGGACACAAAGTTGAAGTCATATTCATCAAGGTCGTGTCGTAGCGGTATCCTGGACATTTTCACGCGGACTTCCCGTGTGTGGGCCTCTCGCAATAACGCTTCGGTCTTGAAGATTTCAAGTAAGAAGTCAACGTATGTTGGTTGGCCTTCCTGGGCCCTAAGAATGATTTCATTGAGTTTTTGTCCTGTGTATGTGAGGTTAAGGCGTGAACAATAGCCTTTTATTTCGTCTGTCTGTATCATGAGAAGTATTTGTTGTAGGTTGATATATTTGTTTTTTCCGGCCTTTCTCTCACTGCCGCCGGCAGCATGTCATTGAGTGATGTGGCCAGTTTACGATTAGGGATTCTACGGCCGAGTCTGTCGCAGAGAGCGATAAAGTCTTTAGCATTGTACATCCCACTGTTCAAGCTTCTTTCAAAAGCAAGATGTAACGTGGGTGTCTCAAAGTTATACATCCCTTTTGCCAGTTCTCTGAGATTCTGTCCATAATAACGTGGCTTATCTGCTTTCAAGTTTATCATCCACTCAAGAGCCAGATTGTCAAAGCAACAATACTCCAGAACCTCGGTTTCCAGTTTTTCTTTCGCTATATGGTGAACTTTCCGATGCTCGGGATTAACAATGTAATGGCCCTTACCTTCCGGTATTTCGTGTCTGCATATTTGTTTGCCAGATTCCTTGTTGTATATTTCCAGAATGCCGTCTTTGATGGCGATCCAGACTTTGGTCCCCTGGCCTTTATATGTACCCAAAGGAACACTGTAGTCATTCCCCTTACAACTTATAATATTATGCTTGTGGACTGTGTGTTCCTCCATTTGACGAGCAGGAAGCATTGGAGTGCCATTGTATGGAGTCAGGT
>DCIC01000023.1:1392-2658 GCA_002315825.1 Bacteroidales bacterium UBA1736
TTGGTCGTTGTGTGAGGCAGCCCGTTGGCTGTCCGCGACAGCCAACGGGCTGCCTCTTCGTTCAGGCGCGCAATATCATAGAAGGTACGACCTCGCAGGAAGTTGTATTTCACATACTTTACAACATTCTCCACCTTACCCTTTGATTCTGGATCCGATTTATGGCAGAAGATTACATCCAGATGCTCCTGGTTGACAAACGTATTGAAAGTCTTGGTCAACAAGTAGTCTCCCAGATTCTCATCATGGAGAAAGACGGCGTCTTGATCATAGATGATATGCTTCGGTTTGCCGCCGAAGTATTCAAACGCCTTTTCGTGAGCATACACTGCCAGTTCCGCCGTGAAAGGTGTTTTGCTGAACCAGACGTATTTCTTTCGGCTTCGGCATAGGACCATCGCGAAGAAGTATACCTTCACCTTCCTACCATCCTCATAATGCATCCACTTCTCCCCGAAGTCCACCTGGGCATATTCTCCATATTCCGTCTGCTCAAGCTTTGCATACGGCCTGGGCTCTGACAATTTGGGCTTTTCTATATTGTACTTGGCCCTGATATACCTCACGTAATTGAATACGGTCTTCGCATTTACGCTGGGCAGATTGTCATACCTCTCGCGAAGCCAATCGTAGACTTGGGCGCTTGATAGGTCATTGTGAGCATCAAGCCACCTATATATCGTATCTTCATATGGATCAAGGATTTTGACATACATTCTATGGTATGTCGGACTTGCAACGAACTCATCATACGTCATTTTCAAATAACGCCTGACGGTTTTCTTATCCAATCCTGTTTCGCGACATATTTGAGCCTGCCGCAGGCCTTTTTCAGATAATTCTTTAACTTTGTACCACATCGCGAGTTTCCTTACCGGACTCTCGAGTTCGTAAGCATTCATAATATTTTGTATTTATTACCTTTTACAAAGTTATGAATGCTTTTTTTATCATCCCCAAACGGGGGATTTTACTTTGCGAAAATTCGGGGATTCAAAGTTACCGATTACACCCGCTTGTCGATTCTGCCCGGGTTCTTCGGAGACTCAGGATTGATTTCGGCTGCATCACAGCCGGACTGGAAGAAGCCGGTGGCTCCGATGAGAAGGTCGAGGGTGGCAGCCGGACTATCCTGAACTGTTTCGATGATGATCAGTTTGGCTGATTCTGGAAGGAATGACCTGATCTTTTCGGCCAGATGCTTTTCCCGGGGTGATATGAGAAGGACAACTGCCGAGTCTTCGAGGTGGTTGGAAGTGAAGATGA